>NZ_JBQQBW010000005.1:0-141633 GCF_052245415.1 Streptomyces sp. 8N706
CCCCACGCTGCCGGTGCTCCATCTGCGCGCCCAGGCCGCGGCGACGGGCGAGGCGGCCGACCGGGAGCTGTGCGAGCTGCTCGACGGCGACCTCACGGACGACGTCCGGCACGCGGAGGCGCTGCGCCGGCTGCGGCTCCATCCGGCGCTGGAGCAGGCCCGCCGGGACACGGTCCGTTACGCGGAGGACGCGCGTGCGACGCTGGCACCCCTGCCCGACTGCCCGGCGAAGGCCGCTCTGGAAGCGCTCTGCGACGCGGTGGTCCACCGCGCGGGCTGACCCGGGGGTGGCACGTCCGGGCGGGCGGACGGCGGTCCGCGCATCGCGCCGGGTTGCCCCGGCGGTGGTCCTCTGCGTGGGCCGACCGCGCGGTCGTGTACTGCCGCCGGCGCTGCATCGGGCCGGGCTGAGCCGCCTTCCGTGCGTGCGGTGAGCCCTTAGGGGGGCGCTCCACTTCCGGCGGTACACGCTCCGCCAAGCGGACGGGGCGTCTCATCCTGTAGGCGTACACCGAGTTGATCCCGTCGGTTGACGCATGGACCATGGCCGGTTTGGTGGGATTAGTAGCACAAGCGCGGCGGGCACAGTGACAATGTCCGCGAGACGAGCCCACGGGTGCTACGCGATCAACCGCCGCCGACCACGGAGGTAGGGCAGATGCTCAAGAAGCGACCGGTACAGGTCACCGACGCATGGGATGCGGAAGACGACGACGCGCCACCGAGGCACAGGACGGCGCGGTACGTGGTCCCGGTCGCGGTGGCGGGAGTCGCGGCCGTGACGATCGGACTCGTCCCGGCGTTTGCGGGCGCCGGTGCCCCCGATCTGCCGGAGATCTCGGCGGAGCAGCTCATCGCGAAGGTCGCCGAGTCGGATGTGCAGCAGCTGTCCGGCACGGTCAAGGTCAACACCGACCTCGGCCTCCCGTCCCTGCCGGGCTCCGGGGCGGGCGGCGCCAATGTCTTCAGCGGCGGCCCGAACGGCGAGGGCGGCAAGGACGGCGCGGCGGCCGCCGACCCGCAGGCGAAGCTGATGGAGCTGGCGACCGGGTCGCACACCCTGCGGGTCGCCGCGGATGACCCCGACCGGCACCGGCTGTCGGTCATCGACGACGCCGCCGAGTACAGCCTGATCCACAACGGCGGAGAGGTGTGGGCGTACGACTCGGCCGCCAACGCCGCGTACCACGCGAGCGCCCCGGCGGACGGGAGCGCGAAGTCCCGCGAGCGGGAGGCGCTGCCCAAGGACGTCACGCCCCAGGAGTTCGCGCGGCAGGCCCTGAAGGCCGTGGACAGCACAACGTCCGTGAAGGTCGACGGCACGGCGCGGGTCGCCGGGCGGGACGCCTACCAGCTGGTGATCCGGCCCAAGCAGACGGAATCCACGGTCGGTTCGGTCCGGATCGCGGTGGACGCGCAGAACGGCGTCCCGCTGAAGTTCACACTCTCGCCGGAGAGCGGCGGCAAGGCCATCGTCGACGCGGGCTTCACCTCGGTGGACTTCGCCAAGCCCGACGAGAGCACCTTCGCCTTCACGCCGCCGAAGGGCGCCGAGGTCACCGAGCAGAAGGAGTTCGACAGGAAGGGTGGCCGGGGCTGGCAGCCCGAGCCGGATCTCGACCTGCCCCTCGGGCCGTCGGCCGGTTCCGGAGGCCTGGGCGGCCTGAACGTCATCGGCGAGGGCTGGACCTCCGTCGCCGAACTGAAGGCCCCGGACCGTACGAACTCCCCGTCCGCCGGTTCCGGTGATGACAAAATGCCCCAGGAGGCGCGGGGCTTCATGGACAGCCTCGGTGACAAGGTCAGCGGGAAGTTCGGCAAGGGCACGGTCTTCAGCACCCGCCTGGTCAACGCCCTGATGACCGAGGACGGCGGGCTCTACGTCGGCGCGGTCGACAAGGACGCCCTGGTCAAGGCGGCGAACGAGGCCCAGTAGGCCACCTGGTCGGCGGCCGGCCGAGAAGGCCGCCTGGTCGGCGACGAGGTGACGTAAGGCCACGCGGACAGCGACGAGGCCCGTAGCCCCGTGGACACCACAGGGGCCCCGCCGCGCGCCACGTGCGGCGGGGCGCCTCCGCACCGCACGATCGGAGGGCGATGGAGGGGTTGACGGCTCGGCCCGGACCGGAGAACGGCCCGGGTCCATCCGGTGTGCCCGGCGCGAACCACGTCATCGAGACGAGGTCGCTCACCAAGCGCTACCGGGGCGGGCAGCTCGCCGTCGACTCGCTCGACCTCGCCGTGCCGCGCGGCAGTGTCTTCGGCTTTCTCGGGGCCAACGGCTCCGGCAAGACCACCACCATCCGTATGCTCCTGGGCCTGATCGAGCCCACCTCCGGCAGCGCCCGCGTCCTGGGCCGCCCCATGCCCCGGGCGGTGCGCCAGGTGCTGCCCGAGGTCGGCGCGCTCATCGAGGGCCCCGCCCACTACGGCTTTCTCTCCGGCCGGGACAATCTCGTCCGGTACGACGCCGCCGACCCCACGGCCGACCCCCGTACCCGGGCCGCCCGTGTGTCGGCCGCTCTCGACAGGGTCGGTCTGTCCGCCGCCGCCGGAAAAAAGGCACGCGCGTACTCGCTCGGTATGAAGCAGCGGCTGGGGTTGGCCGCCGCGCTGCTCCAGCCGCGCCGGCTGCTCGTACTCGACGAGCCGACCAACGGCCTCGACCCGCAGGGCATGCGGGAGATCCGGTCGCTGGTCCACGCGCTGGCCGCCGATGGCACGACGGTCTTCCTCTCCTCGCACCTCCTGGACGAGATCGAGCAGGTGTGCACGCATGCGGCGGTGATGGCGCGGGGCCGCCTCGTGGTGCAGGGGCCGGTCGCCGAGCTGTCGGCGGGGGTGCGCGGCAGGCTGGCCGTCACCACCCCCGATCCGGCCGATGCCGTACGGGTCCTCAAGGAGTACGGCCTGACCGACGTCGCCGTCACCGACGACCGGGTGACGGGCGAACTGCCCGCCACGGACACCCCTGATCTCGCGGAGCTCAATGCCGCACTCGTACGGGCCGAGGTGCGCGTACGGGCCTTCGGCCTCGAACGGGCCTCGCTCGAGGACGCCTTCGTGGCCCTGACCGGAGAGGGCTTCGATGTCGCGGGCTGAGACGGGCGCGGCCGCTGCCGCCGACGGGCCGGGGGACGGGAACGGCGGGCCGGCCGGCGGGCCGAAGGCGAGCGGACCCACGGCGGGTGGACGGGCGATGAGCGGCCCGGCGGGTGGCCCGGCGGCGGTCGGACCCGTGGCGGTCGGACGGAAGGGGGGTCGGCCCCTCGGGCTCTTCCGCAGCGAGCTCGGTACGACCTTCCGCCGCTGGCGGACCCTCGCACTCCTCGGAGTCCTCGCCGCCGTACCCGTCCTCGTCGGCACCGCGGTGAAGATCGAGACGAGCGGTGACGGCTCCATCGGCGAGGGCGGTGGCGGCCCCGCTTTCATCACCCAGGTCACCAACAACGGCCTGTTCCTGGTCTTCACCTCCCTCGCCGCGACCCTGCCCTTCTTTCTCCCGATGACCGTCGGCGTCGTCGCGGGCGATGCCGTCGCCGGGGAGGCGAGCGCCGGGACGCTGCGCTATCTGCTGGTCGCGCCCGCGGGCCGTACCCGGCTGCTGCTCGCCAAGTACACCGCCACGATGGCCTTCTGCCTGGTGGCGACCCTGGTGGTGGCCGCGTCCGCGCTGGCCGCGGGGGCGCTGCTGTTCCCGCTCGGCGATGTCACCCTGATCTCCGGCACCACGGTGTCGTTCGATGAGGGCCTGGTACGGGCGGTGGGCGTCGCCGCGGCCGTCGCGGCCTCGCTGACCGGTGTCGCCGCGCTCGGCCTCTTCGTCTCCACGCTGACCGACAGCGGTGTCGCGGCGATGGCGACCACCGTGGGCATCCTGATCACCGTGCAGATCGTCGATACGATCCCGCAGCTGCACGCGGTCCATCCGTATCTCTTTCCGCACTACTGGCTGAGCTTCGCGGACCTGCTGCGGGAGCCGGTCTACTGGGACCAACTGCTGCGCAACCTCGGCCTCCAGGGCGTGTACGCGGCCGTGTTCGGAGCGGCGGCCTGGGCGCGGTTCACCTCCCGTGACATCACCGTGTGACCGCGCGGGGTCCGGTGCGGGCGGACGGCACGGCCAGGGCCCCGGATGACGTCGGGGGAATCCGGAGCCCTGACACGACGGCAGCACGCCACTCGGCATCGGCCCCGGCACGCACCCCGGCAGCGAGCTTCGGCAACGCGGCTCGGCAGCCGGTCCGCGCCCCTGCCTCACGTTCCTCAGGTGCCTCAGAAGGTGAGCTTCCAGCTGTCGATATAGCCGGTGTCCTGTGCGGCCACGTCCTGGACCCGCAGCTTCCAGGAGCCGTTCGCGACCTCGCCGGAGGCGTTGACGCTGTAGGTGGCGATGACGTCGTCCGATGAGTCCGGACCGCCGGCCGCCTTCAGCGGATACGCGGTCCCGTCGGGCGCGAGCAGGTCGACCGACAGGTCTCCGCGCCAGGTGTGCTTGATGTCGACGCTCACCCGGAGGGCGGAGGGCGCGTTGCCCGTACGGCCGGTGACCTCGAGCGCCGAGGTCACCGCCGCGCCGTTGTCCGGAATGGGTACATCGGTGGTGGTCTCGAAGACCGTGCCGGGCTGGGCGGTCTCCGTGCCCAGAGTCCACACCGCGTGGGCGATGGCGTCGCTGTTGCGGTCGAGGGCGGTGTCGTTGATGTTCGACGCCGTGTCGCAGGAGGAGTGATAGCAGCGGTCGAAGGCCTGGCCGGCGGTGCCGCCCCACTTCTGCGCCTGGGCGGAGGTCTTGGTGTAGCCGGCGCCGGTGAAGAGGCCGCCCACGGGGACGCCGGCGTTCTTGAACGGGGCGTGGTCGGAGCGGCCGTCGCCCTCGGTCTCGATCTCGGTGGGCACGCCGAGGCCCGCGAAATAGTCCTTGAATGTCCGCTCGATCGTCGGGTCGTCGTCGTAGACGAAGTAACCCGGGTTCGGTGAGCCGATCATGTCGAAGTTCAGATACCCGGAGATCTTGGAACGCTCGGCGGGCGGCAGGTTGTTGACGTAGTACTTCGATCCGATCAGCCCGAGCTCCTCCGCGCCCCACCAGGCGAACCGCAGATGCTTTGTGGGGTGCAGCGCCGCGCGGGAGACGGCGAGGGCGGTCTCCAGGACGGCCGCGGAGCCCGAACCGTTGTCGTTGATCCCGGCGCCCGCGCTGACCGAGTCGAGGTGGGCCCCGGCCATGAGGACCGTGCCGGTGTCGCCGCCGGGCCAGTCGGCTATCAGGTTGTAGCCGGTCGAGCCGCTGGAGGTGAACTGCTGGAGGGTGGTGGTGAAGCCCGCCGCGTCCAGCTTGCCCTTCACATAGTCGACCGAGGCTTTGAAGCCGGGCCGTCCGTGGGCGCGGTTGCCGTTGTTGGCGGTGGCGATCGACTGGAGTGAGCTCAGATGCGCCTTGACGTTGGCGAGCGGGATGTCGGGCGCGGCGAGCGCGGCGGTCCGTACGGGCGCGGGGCTTACGTGCGCAGGGCCAACATGCGTGGCGGGAGCGGACCGTAGGGGTGCGGGAGGCGCGGCGGCCGCGCCCGGGGCCGAGGCGACCAGCCCGGCGAGCGCACCGGCCGCCGCGCCGGCGGTGGCGGCCCGGCGCAGCCAGGATCTTCGGGCGCGGCTCCGGTGGGTGCGGGGGGTGTGTGGCGACATGGTGGGGCGCTCCGGATTCCGAACGGACAGGGACGGAACGAACAGGCAGCCCTGCGGCTTGGGTGACCACAGGGCGCTGGAGCTGAACATTTCTTGACGCGAGCATGATGCTCGGGCGGCCCTGGCGAGACGTCAAGGGCGGAATCCGGACACCATGCGCCGGATATCGGTCCAACGGCGCGGCCGAAGGGATCAGTTGGGCCCGGGGGTGAGGAAGACGACGGGCGCTGTGGTGGCGCCCGGCCCGGTCGACGCCGTTCCGCCGCGGTCGTGAACCGACGGCAGTCCGGCTGCACCCCGACGACGCCGGGTAACACGCACTCGCGGCCGCCATCGCCCCCTGGTCGTCGCCCGGGCGGCTGGGGCCGTTGCTGCCCGCTCTCCTGCTGCTGCGCTACGGTGAACTGACGTTCGTGGAGCAAGGGGTGGGGGAAAATGAACATGTCCGTATGGCGGCGCGGGGGAGTCTCGCTGATAGCGGTGGCCGTGCTCGCCGGAGCCGCGGGGTGCCAGGGTGACGGCGAGGGAAAGGCCTCCGGCGCATCGCGGAAGGACGCCGACCAGCAGTCCTCCGGACGTACGCCGACGCAGGTCATCGCAGCCGCCTTCAAGAAGACGGAGGCCGCGAAGTCGGCCAAGGTCCGGATGACCATGTCGATGCCCGGCATCGGCGGGGACAACGGCGAGACGGTGATGTCCGGCGTCATGGGCTGGAACCCGACGGTGATGGACATGACCACCACGGGTCCCCTGTCGGTGTCCGCCCCGGGCGTGCCGAAGAAGGTCCGGATGATCTGGCGCGATGACGTCATGTACATGGACATGGGCTCGAAGGCCGGTAAGGAGACGGACGGCAAGCGCTGGATGAAGCTCGACCTCGCCGCCGCCGCGAAGGCCTCCGGGGACGAAAAGCTCGCCCAGCGGATGACCGGCAGCCTCGACGGTATGAACCAGGACCCGGCGAAGCAGCTGGCGACGCTCCTGGAGTCGCCCAACATCCGGCACGTCGGCACCCAGAAAGTCGACGGCGAGCAGGCCGAGCACTACAAGGGCACGCTCACGGTCGAGGACATGGTGAACGCCGACAAGTCCCAGCTCGGCGAGAAGGAGCGCCAAGAGCTCCTGAAGACCATGCGGAAGTCGAAGATCAAGGGCTACGACACCGAGGTCTGGGTCAACGAGGACGACCTCCCGGTAAAGATGGTCCTGGGGATGAAGACGCCTCAGGGGTCGCTCACGGTGAAGACGCACTACTACGACTACGGCGCCCCGGTGACGGTCGAGGCTCCGCCCGCCGCAGAGACCTTCGACGTCTTCTCGATGCTGAAGGACCGCGGCACGGAGGCCGGAGAACCTCAGCTCTGACCGCTGTCGTCCGCAGCGGACCGCCCGTCGCCGTCACGGTGGCGGGCGGTCCGCGCGGTCCTTCGTTCGCAAGCTCCTGGTCAGTTCAGGTGAAGTCGCCTGTCTTCACGCTTGTTATGAAGGCGGTCCATGCCGCGGTGGGGAAGATCAGGGCGGGGCCGTGGGGGTTTTTGCTGTCGCGGACGGGGACGAGGCCGGGGTAGCCGTCCGCGACCTCGACGCAGGACCCCCCGTCGGCGTTGCTGTGGCTGCTCTTGTGCCAGGAGGCAGTGCTCAGGTCCGGGGTGGTTCGCATGGCGTCCAGTCCTCCATCGCCGCTCGGATCATCGCCTCAGAGTCGTAAGGCGAGAGGGCCATGGCCCTGAGCAGATCGTAGGACTCTTGGCACTTTGCCACCGTGTCGCGGTCTTCGAAGATGGTCCCGGACCGGCTGCCCTCTTCGTAGACGACCAGTGGCTGGTCCGGCACCGTGTAGAGGTCCAGTTGCGAACTGCCCAGCAGTTCTGGGTGCTCGCCTGCCGTGAACGGCAACACCTGGAGGGTGATGTGTGGTGCCGCCGCACGCTCGATCAGCACCGTCATCTGGTGATGCATCAGCTCCGGCCGACCAACCCGACGGCGAAGCACCGCCTCGTCCAGAATGAACCAGCAACGCGGAGGTTTTGGGCGGCTCAACCGTGCCTGTCGGTCGATCCGAGCCTTTACCATCGCCTCGATTTCTGCCTCTGGGGCTTGTGGATGTCCGCAGCGAAGCCACCGCTCCGCGAACTCGGGAGTCTGGAGCAGACCGTGAACGGTGCCGCTCACGAAGGACTCGATGACCGTCGCCCGGCTCTCGATCTCCATCACCCTGCGATATTTGCCGGGGAACGGCTCTTTCTTGGCCACCGCGTGCAGGCGGGCGAAGTGCCCGTCCGTGCCGAAGCACGCGTCCAGACTCGACGGCAGGTCGTCGTACGGCAGTGACTCCGCCGTCTCGATCCGCGCAAGGTGGGACTTGCTGTAGTTCAGGACTTCGGCGAGCCGTCGTAACGACATGTTGTTCTTCTCGCGGTGACGGCGCACTTCGGCGCCGAAAAGGTCACGCACGGACCGGTCCGGTGAGAGGTCACCGGGTTGGAACTTCATTGCCCCTTCTTCCCCCGTCCCCTGGCGTGGACGGGGACGGCAACCCTCTGTCGAGGGTAGCTGCGCAGGGCGACGATGGAGATACACATGGTGATTGTTCGCTCATCCAAGGGCGGATGACGCCAAGGGCCCCGGCAACCGCTGCAATCGGTCCCGGGGCATGGCCAACGCTGCACAAGGAACGCCGACATGGTTCAGCATATTGCCCGCTGTCCTGCCCGGGTGAGGGATTGCGCCCCTCGGACTCCCCGGCCTCAACGGGACGTCTCATCCGTCGACTTGGGCCCTGAGGCCCGTACGGTCATCGTGCGGCCCTGGGATCCTCCGTATCTTCCCCGGGCGTACGGCAGGCGGGCCGAGGAGCCGTTCGAGTCCGACGTCATCGCCCTGGTGCGCCCGTACGTCCTCGCGGAGGAATCGCGGCAGTTGCGGTGTGCAGCGGTATCGCCGGACATCGACGCGGCAGGGCCGTACCGGATCCCCGGCGTGGCGGTCGCCTGATGGATGCCGCCGGCCGACCCGCGCCCGTCCGTATGTGTGTCCGCTGCCAGCGCGTCACGGAAACCCCGGTCCTCGTCCAGGAGGTGCACAGCAACAGCGGCCCCGGCTGGAACGTGTACGCCTGCCCCGGCTGCGCTCCGCACATCCCGCCGTCCTCGGACGTGCTCGACCTCCTCGATGCGGCGCGGCGCCGCCGCGGGGAGGAGGCAGGCCGGTGAACGATGCCACGCGGCCCCGAGCCGGACAGTCCCGGATGACCTTGCGCGTCTACACCGCGACGCGCGACGGCGTGGTGGTGGAGGAACGGGCGGAGGTGCATGTCCTTGCCGGTGATGCCCTGCCGCCCCTGATGTCCCATACCTACCCGCCCTGCCAGTGCCCCCGCCACCGTCCCCGGTAGCCCGCCACCGTCCCGGGTAGTACGCCACGTTCCGCGGCCGGTGTGCCGGGACGGGCGCCCGCGTCGGTGTGCCACGACAGGCGCCCCTGCGCCGGTGTGCCAGGTCGGGCGCTCACGCCGCCGGGTCGGGCGCTCACGCCGCCGGGACGGGCTCCGCGCCGCCGGGTCGGGCGCGTCGAACGGTGGGGCGCGTCGAACGGTGGGGCGCGCCGGAGGTCAGCCTTTGAGCGCCGCGGCGACCGAGTCGGCGATCGGGGTGGTCGGCCGGCCGATGAGACGGCTCAGGTCCCCCGGGGTCGCGGCCAGTTCGCCGCGGGCGATGCCGGTGTCGGCGTCGGAGAGGGCCTCGGCGATCGTTGCCGGGAAACCCGCATTCGCCAGCACCTCGCGGTACTTCTCGACGGGCAGCTCCGTGTACGCGATGTCCTTGCCGGACTGCCGGGCGACCTCCGCCGCGTACTCGGTGAGGGACCAGGTGGTGTCGCCGCTCAGCTCGTACACCGTGTTCTCGTGCCCGTCGCCGGTGAGGACCGCGGCCGCGGCGGCCGCGAAGTCGCCGCGGGAGGCGCTGGCCACCCGGCCGTCGCCCGCGCTGCCGACGACGGCCCCGTGGGCGAGCACGGCGCCGAGGTTCGCGGTGTAGTTCTCGTTGTACCAGCCGTTGCGCAGGAGGGTGTACGGCAGTCCGGAGTCGCGGATGACCTGCTCGGTCGCGTTGTGTTCCCGGGCGAGGAGCATGGTCGTGGCCGGGCCGCCGAGGATGCCGGTGTACGCGAGCAGCGCTGCTCCGGCCTCCTTCGCGGCCTCCACGACGGCGGTGTGCTGCGGCACTCGGACCCCGACCTCGCTGCTGGAGATCAGCAGTACCTTGTCCCCGGCGTGGAAGGCCCCCTTGAGCGTCCGGGGGTCGTTGTAGTCCGCGATCCGCAGCTCCACGCCGCGCGAAGCGAGGTCGGCGGCCTTCTCCGCACTGCGTACGACGGCTGCGACCAGGTCGGCCGGGATCTTTGCCAGCAGTTCGTCGATGACGAGACGGCCCAGTTGGCCGGTGGCTCCGGTGACGACAATGCTCATGGTGTTTCCCCGTTTCTACGGCTTCATCCTGTGGTGCCCGAACGCCACTCACCGTAGATCGGATGGCTAACTTTTTTAAAGTACCCACTTCAAAGTAAGGTACTGGCATGTCCGTAAGCAGAGTGCGGGACGAGCTGGAAGCGCTCGTCGCCGACAAGAACGCCGCTGACTGCCCAGCCCGACTGGTGCTGGAGCACATCACCAGCCGCTGGGGCGTGCTCGTGCTGGGCGCGCTGCTCGACGGGTCGCTCAGGTTCAGCGAGCTGCGCGGAATCATGGGCGGTGTCAGCGAGAAGATGCTGGCCCAGACGCTCCGGACCCTGGAGCGCGACGGGTTTGTGCACCGCCACGCCCACCCCGTCATCCCGCCGCGCGTGGACTACTCCCTCACCGGACTCGGTGAGGAGGCGGCGCGTCAGGTGTGGGCGCTCGTGCAGTGGGTCGACGGCCGCGTGTCGGACGTCGAGGCCGCCCGGGAGCGGTACGACGCGGCACGGGAGCAGTACGACGCGGCCCGGGAGGAACACGACGCGGCCCGGACCTGAGCACTCAGGTCCGGGCCGCGGGGGTCGTAGTGACGGGGCGATCAGCCGACGACCGTCCAGGTGTCGTTGCCGGTGAGCAGGGCGGCGAGGTCGCCCTTGCCGCAGCGCTCCACCGCCCCCTCCAACTGGTCGGCCATCAGCGTGTCGTACACGGGACGCTGCACGCTCCGCAGTACGCCGATGGGGGTGTGGTGCAGGGTGTCCGGGTCCGCGAGTCGGGACAGGGCGAAGGCGGTGGTCGGCGAGGCCGCGTGGGCGTCGTGCACCAGCACGTCGCCCGTCCCCTCCGACGTGACGTCGATGACCCGGAGGTCACCGGTCGCCGGGTCCCGTACGACGCCCTTCGACCCGAGGCCGTCCTCCGCCGGGGCGCCGAAGCGGATCGGCTGCCCGTGCTCCAGCCGGATGACCGCTTCCTGGGCCTGCTCCTTGTCCTTGAGGACCTCGAAGGCGCCGTCGTTGAAGATGTTGCAGTTCTGGTAGATCTCGACGAGCGCCGTGCCCGGATGGGCGGCGGCCTCACGCAGCACACCGGTGAGGTGCTTGCGGTCGGAGTCGACCGTACGGGCCACGAAGGACGCCTCCGCGCCGATCGCGAGCGACACCGGGTTGAAGGGGGCGTCCAGCGATCCCATCGGTGTGGACTTCGTGATCTTGCCCACCTCGGAGGTGGGCGAGTACTGGCCCTTGGTGAGGCCGTAGATCCGGTTGTTGAACAGCAGGATCTTGAGGTTCACATTGCGGCGCAGCGCATGGATGAGGTGGTTGCCGCCGATCGACAGCGCGTCGCCGTCACCGGTGACCACCCACACCGACAGATCCCTGCGGGAGGAGGCGAGGCCGGTGGCGATGGCGGGGGCACGTCCGTGGATGGAGTGCATCCCGTAGGTGTTCATGTAGTACGGGAAGCGGGAGGAGCAGCCGATGCCGGAGACGAAGACGATGTTCTCCTTCGCCAGGCCGAGTTCGGGCATGAAGCCCTGGACGGCGGCGAGGACGGCGTAGTCACCGCAACCGGGGCACCAGCGCACTTCCTGGTCGGACTTGAAGTCCTTCATGGACTGCTTGGCATCGGCCTTGGGCACCAGGGAGAGCGCGTCGACCCCCGACCGGCCCTCCGTCACCGTCTCAGTCATCGATGGCCTCCTTGAGCACATGCGCGAGCTGTTCGGCCTTGAACGGCATCCCGTTGACCTGGGTGAAGGAACGGGCGTCGACCAGATACTTCGCCCGCAGCAGGGTCGCGAGCTGGCCGAGGTTCATCTCCGGTACGACCACCTTCTCGTAACGCCCCAGTACCTCGCCGAGATTCCGGGGGAAGGGGTTGAGGTGGCGCAGATGGGCCTGGGCGACCCGGCGGCCGGCCGCGCGGGTACGGCGTACGGCCGCGGTGATCGGCCCGTAGGTCGAACCCCAGCCCAGGACCAGGACGTCGGCGTCCCCGGTGGGGTCGTCCACCGTGACGTCGGCGACGTCGATGCCGTCGACCTTGGCCTGGCGGGTGCGGACCATGAAGTCGTGGTTGGCCGGGTCGTAGGAGATGTTGCCCGTGCCGTCCTGCTTCTCGATGCCGCCGATCCGGTGCTCCAGGCCCGGCGTGCCCGGCACGGCCCACGGCCGGGCCAGGGTCTGCGGATCCCGCTTGTAAGGCCAGAAGACCTCGGTGCCGTCCTCGGTGGTGTGGTTGGGGCCGGTGGCGAACTGCACCCGCAGATCGGGGAGTTCCTCCAGGTCCGGGATGCGCCACGGCTCGGAGCCATTGGCCAGATAGCCGTCGCTCAGCAGAAACACCGGGGTCCGGTACGTCAGCGCGACCCGGGCCGCCTCCAGTGCGGCGTCGAAGCAGTCCGCGGGCGTGGCGGGGGCGATGACCGGCACCGGCGCCTCGCCGTTGCGCCCGTACATCGCCTGCAGCAGGTCCGCCTGCTCGGTCTTGGTGGGCAGCCCCGTCGAGGGGCCGCCGCGCTGGATGTCGACGATCAGCAGCGGAAGCTCCAGCGACACCGCCAGTCCGATCGTCTCCGACTTCAGCGCCACCCCCGGGCCCGAGGTCGTCGTCACCGCGAGCGCACCGCCGAACGCCGCGCCCAGCGCGGCGCCGATCCCGGCGATCTCGTCCTCGGCCTGGAAGGTCCGCACGCCGAAGTTCTTGTGCTTCGACAGCTCATGCAGGATGTCGGAGGCCGGGGTGATCGGGTACGAGCCGAGGTACAGCGGCAGATCCGCCTGCTGGGAGGCGGCCACCAGCCCGTAGGACAACGCCAGGTTCCCCGAGATGTTGCGGTAGGTGCCCGGCGGGAACGCCTTGGCGGCCGGCGCGACCTCATAGGAGACGGCGAAGTCCTCCGTGGTCTCACCGAAGTTCCAACCCGCCCGGAAGGCCGTGACGTTCGCCTCCGCGACCTGCGGCTTCTTCGCGAACTTCGACCGCAGGAACCGCTCGGTCCCCTCCGTGGGCCGGTGGTACATCCACGACAGCAGACCCAGCGCGAACATGTTCTTGCTGCGCTCGGCCTCCTTCCGCGACAGCTCGAAGTCCTTGAGCGCCTCGACCGTCAGCGTGGTGAGCGGCACCGGGTGCACCGCGTACGCCTGGAGGGACCCGTCGTCCAGGGGCGAGGCCGCGTAGCCCACCTTGGCCATGGCCCGCTTGGTGAACTCGTCGGTGTTCACGATGATGTCCGCGCCCCGCGGCACATCCGCCAGGTTCGCCTTCAGCGCCGCCGGGTTCATCGCCACCAGGACGTTCGGCGCGTCACCGGGGGTGAGGATGTCGTGGTCGGCGAAGTGCAGCTGGAAGCTGGAGACTCCCGGGAGCGTCCCGGCAGGGGCCCGGATCTCCGCCGGGAAGTTCGGCAGCGTCGACAGATCGTTCCCGAAGGACGCGGTCTCGGAAGTGAACCGGTCACCCGTCAGCTGCATACCGTCACCGGAGTCACCCGCGAAACGGATGATCACCCGGTCCAGACGGCGGATCTCCTTGCCGGGACCCCGCTGTCCCCCCGGGGCTGCCCCTTCGGCCTCCTCGGCCTGTCCGGGCTGCTCAGCCCGCTCTGCAGGTTCGGGCTGGGTACTGACCTGGCTGGTCACTGAACTGGACCTCCTTCGAGGCGGCGGCTCGGCTCTGCCATACCGACCGGTTGTTCCGTCGGCCACTCTACGTCGGTAAGGGTCGCCTTCCCTGGAAGTGTCACATAGTGGAATGAAGGATGAGACATCTGCTTGTGCTGGTTCGTCATGTTTCACCCGCACCTCCGTGCTCTCTCGATCGGCGCTTCCGGCTCATCTCTTGGTCTTAGGACCATGGGTGGAAGCTGTCCGCCGTACGGCGAGCCCGCCGCGCCACTGATGGAACGACCGGGCCGTCAGGAGTTCGGACACCGGGCCGTCAGGAGTTCAGATAAGTGAGCACGGCCAGTACGCGGCGGTGATCCCCGTCACTCTTCGAGAGCCCCAGCTTCGGAAAGATATTGCTGATGTGCTTCTCGACCGCGCCGTCGCTGACCACCAGCTGCCGGGCGATCGCCGAGTTCGTCCGCCCCTCGGCCATCAGCCCCAGCACCTCCCGCTCCCGCGGGGTGAGGCCGGCCAGCACGTCCTGCTTGCGGCTGCGGCCCAGCAGCTGGGCGACGACCTCCGGGTCCAGCGCGGTGCCGCCTCCGGCCACGCGGACCACGGCGTCCACGAACTCCCGGACCTCGGCCACCCGGTCCTTGAGGAGATAGCCGACGCCCCGGCTGCTGCCGGCCAGCAGCTCCGTCGCGTACTGCTCCTCGACGTACTGCGACAGCACCAGCACCCCGAGCCCGGGGTGGTCGCGGCGCAGCCGCACCGCCGCCCGTACGCCCTCGTCGGTGTGTGTCGGCGGCATCCGGACGTCGGCCACGACCACGTCCGGCAACGCGCCGTCGTCCGCCATCTCGCCGATGGCCTTGACCAGAGCTTCCGCGTCGCCGACCCCGGCGACCACCTCGTGCCCCCGGTCGGTCAGCAGCCGGGTCAGGCCCTCCCGGAGCAGCACCGAATCCTCGGCGATGACCACCCGCACCCTGTCTTCCGCGTCGTCCACGTGCCAGTCCCCCGCTCGCTCTTCCCCCAGGACCCCACGGCTCCCGTGGTGTGCAGCCACCAGCATTCCAGGGCCGGGAGGCCCGCGTCCTCCGGCGGAAGGAGGAATCGGGAGCGGAAGGGGCGTGCTCTGGGTGACAGAAGGGGCGTGCTCTCCGTGACGGGAAGGGGGGTGTCAGCACCGCCAGGGCAGCTCGGCGGTGATGGCCGTACCGCCGCCCTCGGGGGAGTCCACGACGAGGAGGCCGTCGACCGCGTCCAGCCGTGCGGCCAGCCCCGCCAGACCGGAACCGGCCGATGCCGTGGCCCCGCCACGGCCGTTGTCCGTGACCTGGAGCACGATCCGCCCCGCGGCCTGCCATACGTCGATGGTGGCGTGGGTGGCGTGGGCGTGTTTGCTGATGTTTTGGAGGAGTTCGGAGGTGGTGTAGTAGGCGATGCCTTCGATGGCGGGTGCGGGTCGGTGGGGGAGGTGGACGGTGGTGGTGACGGGGGTGGTGCAGCGTGTGGCGAGGGTGGAGAGGGCGGGGCCGAGGCCGCGGTCGGTGAGGATGGCGGGGTGGATGCCGCGGGCGAGGTCGCGGAGTTCTTGGAGGGCGAGTTTCACTTCGCCGTGGGCTTCGTCGACCATGCGGGCGGCGGTGTCGGGGTCTTCGGGGAGTTTTTCCTTGGCGAGGCCGAGGTCCATGGCGAGGGCGACGAGGCGGGCCTGGGCGCCGTCGTGGAGGTCGCGTTCGATACGGCGCAGGTCGGCGGCGGCGGTGTCCACGACCGTCCCACGATCCGACTCCAGCTCCGAGACGCGCGTGGCCAGCCGGGACGGTCCGAGCAGCCCCGCGACCAGCAGCCGGTCCACCTGGGTGAGGCCGCGGATCACCCAGGGTGTGGCGAGGACGAGGAGCAGACCGACGGCCGAGGTCATGGCGATCTCGAACGGGGTGTCGAGGTAGAAGGCGTTGCCCTCGGCGTCGCCGTACAGCTGAAGGCCCGGCTGGTCGGTGTAGCGGTCGATCGGCCACTGCCACAGCGGGTAGAGCAGGAGCCCCCAGCCGTTCGCCCAGAGGACCAGGGAGACGCAGAAGCCGAAGACGGCCCAGGGGAAGTGCAGCACGCAGTAGAGCAGATGGCGCCAGGACGCCCCGTTGCGCAGGATCGCGCCCATCCAGGCCAGCGGCCCGGTGCGGCCCTTCCCGGCGCGTACGGGCCCGGGGGCGGCCACGTCCAGGCGCAGCAGGACGCGGGCCCGGGCGCGCTCCACGGCGCCGAGGCCGCGGGCGCCGGCGAGGGCGACGGCCAGCACCGGGACCCCGAGGAAGGTGATCAGCAGCCCGACGCCGAGTGAGGTCATCGTGATCGCGTAGACGAACATCACGGCGGCGAGGGGCAGGTTCAGCAGCAGGTAGAGGAACTCCCGCCAGGTGCGGCCCTCCAGCGGCGCGCGCAGGGCGGCGGGCATCCGGTGGGCGGCGGTCTGCGGTCCGTATGTGGTGGCCATGGTGTGTCGTCCGTTCTGCGATCCGCTGGATGCGATGCCTGGGCTGGGCCTTGTGCCGGGTGTGCTCTGTGTGCTCTGTGTGCTCTGTGTGCTCCGCGAGCGTGCCGGTTGCGCGGTGTACGGCGGGCGCTGTGTGCGGCCCGCAAGGCGTGGTGCGTGCCTCAAGGCTGCGGGAGCGGGGCGGGCCGGACCATGGAGTCGCTCCCCGTCTCGGGCAGGGGGTTTTCCCCACCCTGTGCGGCGCGGCGGCGGACCGGCCGGCTGCGGACCGGCTGGGACGGGGTGTCAGAGCTCGGAGGTCCAGGGCTGCCGGATGGTGTTCGAGGCCGGGCAGTCCCTGAGGCCAGAGGCCCCGGCAGGTCAGACGCTCGTACGGTGCGAAGGGTCGCCGTACGAGGCGTACGAGGCGGATGAGTCGTAGGAGGCCTATGAGGCGACAGGCGTAACGAGGCGCCGAGGCCTACGAGCCCTTGCGGGACAGACGAGCCTCACGGGTCCGGTGGGGCGGCGTACCGTCCGGCGTACGGTCCCGCCAGGGCAGTTCCGCGGTCACCGTCGTCGGCCCGCCCACCGGCGAGTCGAGCGTGAACAGCCCGTCGACCGCGTCCAGACGTGCGGCCAGTCCGGCCAGTCCGCTTCCGCCGTCCAGCCGCGCTCCGCCGTGCCCGTCGTCCACCACCCGTATCAGCAGTCGCCCCGCGGCCTGCCATACGTCGATGGTGGCGTGGGTGGCGTGGGCGTGTTTGCTGATGTTTTGGAGGAGTTCGGAGGTGGTGTAGTAGGCGATGCCTTCGATGGCGGGTGCGGGTCGGTGGGGGAGGTGGACGGTGGTGGTGACGGGGGTGGTGCAGCGTGTGGCGAGGGTGGAGAGGGCGGGGCCGAGGCCGCGGTCGGTGAGGATGGCGGGGTGGATGCCGCGGGCGAGGTCGCGGAGTTCTTGGAGGGCGAGTTTCACTTCGCCGTGGGCTTCGTCGACCATGCGGGCGGCGGTGTCGGGGTCTTCGGGGAGTTTTTCCTTGGCGAGGCCGAGGTCCATGGCGAGGGCGACGAGGCGGGCCTGGGCGCCGTCGTGGAGGTCGCGTTCGATACGGCGCAGGTCGGCGGCGGCGGTGTCCACGACCGTCCCACGATCCGACTCCAGCTCGGCGATCCGCCGCTCCAGCTCGTCGGACGCGGAGAGCAGGCCGCGCACCATAGCCCGGTCCCCGTTGGTCAGTACGCGGGCGATGAACGGCAGCACCGGCCAGGCCACGAAGAGCGCGGTGAACGCGACGGTGAAGGTGGCGATGCCCCACGGGAGCCGGATGAAGGAGTACAGCACCGTACGCCAGCCGACCGGGTCCTTGAGGCCCGTCCACAGCCAGAGGAAGAAGCCGCCCCGCACGCCGCGGTGCCGGAGCGGGCTCGGCTCGTCGATCCGCAGCCGCAGCAGCCACCGGGCCCGCCCCCGCTCCCACCTGCCCAGCAGCCGCGCGCCGGACAGGCCGATGGCGAGCACGGGCAGGCCGACCACGGTCACCGAGAGCCCCGTGCCCAGGAACAGCCAGCCCACCACGTAGACGAAGCCGAGGATCACCATCGGCAGATTGACGAGGAGGTACGCGATCTCCTTCCAGGTCTGCGCGCCGAAGGCAGAGCGGGCGGGAGGCAGGCGGTCGTCGTCGCCGGCGCCGCCGGACTCAGGGGTGCTTTCGGTCATAGCGGCCAGACTGCCGGGCCCCGTCGACGGGCACCATGGGGTACTTGGGCGGGTTGACGTAGGGATAACCCCACACCAACCGTGAGACGGCTGGTCACGGCGCCTCTGGCAGGGCCTAGACTCGCGTGCGTACAGATCGTCGAACAAGGCAGCCAGGGAGCGAGGGGCGGACGTGCTCGAGCCGACGCCGACCGTGCGCACGGCACCTGTCCATCTGGCGGCCGACTACTTCCAGAGCTATTCGGTGGTCGGCCTGCTCGCCGTCGTCGGGATACTGTTCGTGGCCGTGGCCTTCGGCGCCGGACGGCTGCTGCGGCCCGTGGTCCCGACGCCCGAGAAACTTCTCACGTACGAGTGCGGCGTCGACCCCGTCGGCGAGGGCTGGGCGCACACCCAGGTCCGCTACTACGTCTACGCGTTCCTCTACGTGATCTTCGCGGTGGACTCGATCTTCCTGTTCCCCTGGGCGACGGTCTTCGCCGCGCCGGGCTACGGCGGAACGACGCTGGTGGAGATGTTCATCTTCCTCGGCTTCCTCGCCGTGGGCTTGCTGTACGCCTGGAAGAAGGGCGTCCTCGAATGGACGTGACACCCGCCCCTGAACTGCTGCCCGAGCCGCGCCGGCTCGGCCCGCTGGCCCGGCTCGCGCCGGAGCCCATGAAGGTGGTCCTGAACTGGGGCCGCCGCTACAGCCTCTGGGTCTTCAACTTCGGGCTCGCCTGCTGTGCGATCGAGTTCATCGCCGCGTCGATGGCCCGGCACGACTTCATCCGGCTGGGCGTGATCCCCTTCGCCCCCGGACCGCGGCAGGCCGACCTCATGATCGTGTCGGGCACGGTCACGGACAAGATGGCGCCCGCGGTGAAGCGGCTGTACGAGCAGATGCCCGAGCCCAAGTACGTGATCTCCTTCGGCGCCTGCTCGAACTGCGGCGGCCCGTACTGGGACTCGTACTCGGTGACCAAGGGTGTCGACCAGATCATTCCGGTGGACGTCTACGTCCCGGGCTGCCCGCCGCGGCCGGAGGCGCTGCTCCAGGGCATTCTCAAGCTCCAGGAGAAGATCGCCCGGGAGTCGCTGGCCGAGCGGTACGGGAACGCCTCCGCCGTGGGCGCGGGGCCGTCCGTCGGCCGCGCCTCGACGGCCGCGCTGCGGAGCGGTCTGGTCCGGGGACCGGAGGCCCCGGCCTCCCCGGGCGGTCCGGCCTCCTCGGATTCCTCGGATTCCTCGAGTTCCGCGGTCTACCCCGGCGCAACGGGTGCAACGGGGGCGTCGGGTGCATCGGGCGCTGCGGGGGCGGGCGGCGGCCCGGTCGGGCGCGAGTCATCAGGGCCGGTGACCGATTCCGCCTCACAGCCCACGGAGAACGACCCCGCACCGGAGAAGGGCGACGACCGGTGACCGGACCCACGGAGCCCACGCAGCCCACGGAGCCGACGCAGCGCAGTGAGGACACCCCGGCCACCGAGGCGACGGAGCCGGCGCAGCGCGGCGAGCACACCGGTGCGACCGAAGCGGCGCAGCGCGGCGACCGACCGCGCCCTGCCCGCGCCGGCGAGGGGACGGAGCCCGCGCGACCGGGCAGGCCGACGGAGGGTGCGGGGACCGGCGACGCCGAAGACGGCTCCGCGGAGGCCGGGGCCGTGGCGGAGCCCGCCCCCGTGGCGCAGCCGCCCGTCGGCTGGCTGCCGCACGGAGCCGAGGAGCTCTTCGGCGAGGGAGCGCGTGCCGAGGAGGCGTACGGCCTGCTCACCGTCGACGTACCGGCCGCCGCCTGGACCGGCGCGCTGGAGACGGCGCGGGACACCCTCGGCTGCACGTACTTCGACTGGCTGAGCGCGGTCGACGAGCCGGGCGAGGGCTTCCGTGTCTCCGCTCATGTCGTCGCGCTCGAGGCAGGCAGCCCGCCGCGCCGCCTGCTGGTCCGCACGAGCGTGCCGCACGGCGCCCCCGCGCTGCCCACCGCGACCGGTGTGTACGCCGGGGCGGGCTGGCACGAGCGTGAGACGTACGAGATGTTCGGCATCGACTTCACGGGCCACCCCCACCTCGTGCCGCTGCTGCTTCCGGAGGGGTTCGAAGGGCATCCGCTCCGCAAGGACTTCGTGCTGGCGGCACGGGTCGTCAAGGCGTGGCCGGGAGCGAAGGAACCGGGGGAGTCGGAGCACGGCGGCCCGAAGCGGCGCCAGATGCTCCCGCCGGGTGTTCCGGATCCCAACGAATGGGGCCCCCTCAAGGGGCAGTTGCCCCCGGCTCCCGCCCGCCCGGCCCGCGGCGCCCGCGCGGCGGCGGGGGGCGAGCGCCCGCCGCGCCGTACGCGTACCGCGAGCGCGGGCTCGGCCAGCCAGCGGCCGGAGGGTGCGGGGACGGAGGCGGCGGCGGTGACGCCGGAGCGTCCCGTACGTCGTGCGCGCAGTGCGAGTGAGGGTTCGGCGAGTCAGCGGCCGGAGGGCGCCGCGACCGGGACGGAGCCGACGGCCCCCGCCGAGGAATCGACGCGGGCCGCCCCGACAACCCCCGGCGGTAGCGGCGGCCCGAGCGCTGCCGACGGCAGCAGCGGCCCCAGCAGTACCGCTCGTACCGACAGCAGCAGCCCCAGCAGTACCGGCGGTCTCGGCGATGCCGACGATGGGAGCGGCGCCTCGGCAGCGCGGCAGGCGCAGGACACAGTGGGCCCGGCGACCCCGGCGAAGCGGTCCTCGGACGCCCCCTGGCACAATCCCCGCCCGGCCTTCGACAAGGACTCGGAAGAACCGGCCGCCGACGAGGTGAAGCCCCCGAAGCGCACGGCGGGCGAACCCTCCGGTGAACCCCCGGCCGGAACCGGACCCGAATCCGGACCCGAATCCGAATCCGGACCCGAATCCGGACCCGGTACCGAATCCGGAACCGGTACCGAATCCGGAACCGGAACCGAAGCCGAGACCGGAACACGCAGCACAGCAGAAGCGCACCAGGACGACCCCGAAGGAGGCGAGACCGTATGAGCGACGTCCTCGACGTCACCTGGCGGCTGCTCGCCGTCTTCGCCGGATTCCTCGTCCTGCCGCTGGTCGTCGGCCAGACCGAGCACAAGGTCATGGCTCATATGCAGGGCCGGCTCGGCCCGATGTACGCGGGCGGTTTCCACGGCTGGGCCCAGCTCGTCGCGGACGGTGTGAAGTTCGCGCAGAAGGAGGACGTCGTACCGGCAGGTGCCGATCGACGGATCTTTCAGATGGCTCCGGCCGTCGCCCTGCTCCCGTATCTCCTGGTGCTCGTCGCGATCCCGATCGGCCCCGGGAGCGGCGCCGTCGGGCAGGTCGTCGACGCGGGCATCTTCTTCGTCCTCGCCGTGATGGGCGTCGGTGTGCTCGGTTCGCTGATGGCGGGCTGGGCGTCGGCGAACAAGTTCTCCCTGCTGGGAGGCCTCCGCACCGCCGCGCAGCTGCTCGCGTACGAGCTGCCGATGCTGCTCGTCGCCGGTTCCGTCGCCATGGCGGCGGGCACCGTCTCCCTCGTCGGGATCCTGGACGCCTTCCAGTGGTGGTGGGTGCCGTGGCAGATCGTCGGAGGGCTGGTTTTCTTCACCGCCGGTCTGGCCGAGCTCCAGCGGCCCCCGTTCGATATGCCGGTCGCCGACTCCGAGATCATCTTCGGTGCGTACACCGAGTACACCGGTCTCCGCTTCGCGCTCTTCCTGCTCGCGGAGTACGCCGGGATCATCGTGCTCTGCCTGCTGACCACCGTCCTCTTCCTCGGCGGCTGGCACGGCCCCTTCGGTGCCGACGGCCTCGGCTGGCTGTGGACCCTGCTCAAGACGGCGATCCTCGCCTTCGGCATCATCTGGCTGCGCGTCAGCTACCCCCGCCTCCGTGAGGACCAGCTCCAGAAGCTCGCCTGGACCGTCCTCATTCCGCTCGCCCTCGCCCAGATCGCACTCACCGGCATCGTCAAGGTGGTGATCCAGTAATGCCCCGCCAGTCGCCCGCCACCGGCGTTCCGGAGAAGTCCTCCGGTCGCTCGTTCCCCGGCAGCGGCCTCGCCAAGGGTCTCGCCGTCACCCTCCGGACCATGACGCGCCGCTCGGTCACCGCGCAGTACCCGGACGTGCAGCCGGAACTGCCGCCCCGCACCCGCGGCGTGATCGCGCTGTTCGAGGAGAACTGCACGGTCTGCATGCTGTGTGCGCGCGAGTGCCCGGACTGGTGCATCTACATCGACTCCCACAAGGAGACGGTGCCGCCCGCGGCCCCCGGTGGCCGTGAGCGCAGCCGCAATGTCCTGGACCGCTTCGCCATCGACTTCGCGCTCTGCATGTACTGCGGGATCTGCATCGAGGTGTGTCCCTTCGACGCGCTGTTCTGGTCCCCGGAGTTCGAGTACGCCGAAGAGGACATCCGCGATCTCACCCACGAGCGCGAGAAGCTGCGCGAGTGGATGTGGACCGTGCCCGCGCCCCCCGCGCTCGACGCGGCCGCCGAGGAGCCCAAGGAACTCGGCGCCGCCCGTAAGACCGCGGACAAGCTGGCCGCCGCCGCAGAGCAGCAGCAGGAGGGCGGCGCGTGAGCCTCGCAGCAAGCCATCCGGGGTTCCTGTCACCGACCGGCGTCGAGATCGCTTTTCTCCTCGTCGGTCTCGTCACCTTCGGCGCGGCCCTCGTCACCGTCACCACCCGGCAGCTGGTGCACGCCGCGCTGTGGCTGGTCGTCACGCTCGGCGGACTCGCCGTCGAGTACCTGCTCCTCACGGCCGAATTCATCGCGTGGGTCCAAGTGCTGATCTACGTGGGCTCCGTCGTGGTCCTCCTCCTCTTCGGGCTGATGCTCACCAAGGCGCCCATCGGGCGGTCCCCGGACGCCGACTCCGGCAACCGTCCGGCCGCACTCGTCGTGGCCATCGCAGCCGCGGCCGCGCTGGTCTGGGTGGTCGTGGACGCTTTCCGCGCGACCTGGATCAACCTCGACGGCCAGGCTCAGGGGTCCACCGAGGTCTCCGGAAGGATCATCTTCCGGCACTGGGTCCTGCCGTTCGAAGCCCTCTCCGTCCTGCTGCTGGCCGCACTGGTCGGCGCGATCGTCCTGTCCCGCAAGAACGGGACCTCCAACGGCACCACGACCGGCACGACGAGGACCGACGACACGCCCATCGGCGCCCCCGACCGCAAGGAGCAGCGCTGATGCACCTCGCCTATCCCGCCGTGCTCGCCGCCCTCCTCTTCTGTACCGGTCTCTACGGTGTACTCGCGCGGCGCAACGCGATCCTCGTCCTGATGTCCGTCGAGCTGATGCTCAACGCCGTCAACCTCAACCTCGTCGCCTTCGACGTCTGGCTCCGCGACGCTCTGCACGCGGGGCAGGCGCTCACCCTCTTCACCATCGCCATCGCCGCCGCCGAGATCGGCATCGGCCTGGCGATCGTGCTGCTGGTCTACCGCAACCGCGGCAGCTCCGACGTCGACCGGCTGCGCGACCTCGCCGAGACCCCAGGCCCCGACGGCGGCACGGAAGGCGCCGCAGCCACCCCGCAGACCACGGCAGACAAGGCGGAGGCCGCCGCGTGACGACCACGACCCTCGCCGTCCTCGTCCCCGTGCTGCCCTTCCTCGGAGCCGCCGCGGGGCTGCTCCTGGGCCGCCGGGCCCCCGGCTTCGTACGGCCGCTGGCCATCCTGCCGACCGTCGTCGCCGCCGTACTCGCCGCGCTCGTGGCCGTACGGCAGGGCGGGGGAGAGGCGATCGACGCCTCGACCCGGCTCACCCCCACCGGCTCGGTCCCGATCGACCTCGCCCTGCACCTCGACGGCTTCGCCGCGCTCGTGGCCGTCCTGGTCGGAGTCGTCGCCTGCTGTGTGCAGCTCTACTCCACCGGCTATCTGCGCCACGACCCGCGCTACCCCTCGTACGCCGCGCTCGTCTCCCTCTTCACCTCCGCCATGCTGCTCGTCGTCTACTCCGGCGACCTGATGGTGCTGCTGGTCGGCTGGGAGATCATGGGCATCTGCTCGTACTTCCTCGTCGGCCACTACTGGGAGACCGAGGCCGCCCGGTCCGCCTCCCTCAAGGCCTTCCTGGTCACCAAGCTCGGCGACGTCCCCTTCCTGTTCGGCCTGTTCGCCCTCGCCGCCGACGCCGGGACCTTCCGGATCAACGGCATCCTCACCGCCACGGTCTCGGGCGACGGTCTGGACCACCCCACCCTCATCGCGCTCCTGCTGCTCGCGGGTGTGGCGGGCAAGTCGGCGCAGTTCCCGCTGCACACCTGGCTGCCCGACGCGATGGCCGGCCCCACCCCCGTATCCGCGCTCATCCACGCCGCCACGATGGTCGCGGCCGGTGTGTACTTCATCGCCCGGCTGCTGCCGGTCTTCGTCTCCTCCGCCGCGGCGCTCGTCGTGCTCGCCGTCATGGCAGCCGTGACCATGGTCGGATCGGCGCTCGCCGCCCTCGCCCAGGACGACATCAAGCGCGTCCTGGCCTATTCGACGATCGGCCAGCTCGGCTATCTGACCGGCGCCCTGGCGGTCGGCGACCGCGGCGCCGCCGTCTTCCACCTCCTCTCGCACGGTGCGTTCAAGGCCCTGCTCTTCCTCGGTGCCGGCGTCGTCATCGCCGCCGCCGGCACCAACTCCCTGGCCGCCATGTCCCGCATGAGCGGCCTGGCCAAGCGCATCCCCGACGCGTTCTGGACCATGTCCGTCGCCCTCCTCGCGCTCGCCGCGATCCCGCCCTTCGCCGGCTTCTTCTCCAAGGAAGCCGTCCTCGGTGCCGCCGAGGCCGCTGCGATCGGGCACGGCGCCACAGCCCACACCGAGCAGATCCCCGGCGCCGCCGGCTGGGTCGTCCTGGTCTCCGGCCTGTTGACCGCCGTCCTCACCGCCGGCTACGCCGCCCGCCTCTGGCTCCTCGCCTTCCGGGGTCAAGGCGTCTCCGCCCCCGACCACGGCAGGCAACCGGTGGTCATGAACGCCGTGCTGTGGGTGCTCTTCCTCCCCACCGCCGCCTTCGGCGTCACCGTCGGCCTCCTCCCCGGGTGGTTCGACGGCCGCTCGCTCAACCCGACCCTCACCACCTCCGTCCTCGGCACGGGTCTCGCCCTCGTCGGAATCCTGGTCACCTACGCCGCCTGGCGGCACACCACGGCCATCGCCCGGCGGGTCCCGGTCGGCGCGGTCGTGGCCCACCCCCACACCGAGCCCGCACTCACCGAGATCGAGGCCATCGCCACCCACGAAGAGGTCTACGGGGACATCGCCTCGGCCAAGGACCCCGCCGACCCCGGACGCCTGCTCCTCGGCCCCCTCCACCGGCACGCGGCGCACGGCTTCCACCTCGACGCGCTGTACTCCGCCCTCTTCGTGCGCCCCGTCCGCGCGGCCGCCGAACTCGTCCGGTTCCTCGACCGCGAGGTCGTCGAGACCTATGTACGCGGCGCGGGCTCCGCCGCCCGCCTGCTCGGCGCCGCCGTACGCCGCGCCCAGACCGGCAATGTGCAGACCTATCTCAGCGCGCTGCTCGCCGGCTCCGTCGTCCTGGCTGTCGCCGCCGTCCTCGTCGCCGCCGGAGCGTGAGCCGTGACCGAACTGATCAATGACACCGCTATGCAGTACCTCCTCGCGGCCGTCGTCGTACTCCCCCTGCTCGGGGCCGCCGCGGCCCTGCTCCCCGCCCCTCCCGGACTGAGGGGCCGCAACCCCGAGCAGGCCGTGCTGCGCCATGGCGTCACCGTGAGCGGAGTGGTCCTGCTCCTCGCCATCGCCCTGGCGGCCGGATTCGACCACGACCACCCGGCGAGGATGCAGGCCACGACCGACATCAGCTGGATCCCCGCCCTCGACGTACGGATCCATCTCGGCATCGACGGCATCTCGCTCCCCCTTGTCGTCCTCACCGCATTGCTGACGTTCCTCTGCGCGCTCTACAGCTACTTCCGTATGCCGGAGGGCCCCTCCGCCAAGGGGTTCGTCGCGCTGGTCCTCGTCCTCGAATCGGGCACGCTCGCCACCTTCGCCGTCCTCGATCTGCTGCTGTTCTTCCTGGCCTTCGAGATGGTGCTCATCCCGATGTACTTCCTCATCGCCCGCTGGGGCGGCGCGGGGCGGGCGGCCTCCGCGTGGAAGTTCATCCTCTTCACCCTGCTCGGCTCCGTCGTCATGCTGCTCGGCCTCCTCGTCGTCGGTCTCCAGAGCGGCACCTTCGACATAGTGGCACTCGCCACTGACAACGGGTCATCGCTCAGTCACACCACGCAACTGATCGCCGTCCTCGCCATCGGCATCGGCCTCGCGGTCAAGACCCCGATGTGGCCGCTGCACAGCTGGCTCCCGGACGCCCACACCGCCGCCCCCACCGTCGGCTCGGTGCTGCTGGCCGGCGTCCTGCTGAAGATGGGCACCTACGGCTTCGTACGGATCGTCCTGCCCATCGCCCCCGAGGGCACCCGGACCTTCGCCCCGTACCTCGCCGCCTTCGCCGTCGTCGGCATCATCTACGGATCGCTCGCCTGCCTCGCCCTCGCCCGCACCGGAGCGAAGGGCGACCTCAAGCGGCTGATCGCCTACTCCTCGGTCGGCCATATGGGATTCGTGCTCCTGGGCATCGCGACCCTCACCCCGACCGGCCTCAACGGCGCGCTCTTCGCCAACATCGCCCACGGCCTCATCACCGGGCTGCTGTTCTTCCTGGTCGGCGCGGTCAAGGAGCGCTACGGCTCGACCGACCTGGACACACTCTCCGGCAGGACCGGCGCGGCCCTCTACGGCAGGGCGCCGCGTCTCGGAGGCCTGCTCGCCTTCGGCGCCGTCGCCTCCCTCGGCCTCCCCGGCCTCGCGGGATTCTGGGGCGAGATGCTCGCCATGTTCGGTGCCTTCGAGCCCGCCGAGGGGCTCAGCCGCCCCGCGTATCTGACCTTCATGGCCCTGGCCGGCCTCGGCACGCTCCTCACCGCCGCCTATCTCCTCGTGGTGGTCCGCCGCGTCTGCATGGGAGAGCGCCCGGGAGCGGAGCCCGACGTGCCGACCGAAGGGGACGCCACACCCCCGGAACCCGCCGCCACGCCCACGGCACCGGCCCCCGCACCCGCATTGGCCGACGTCCAGGGCTGTGAGTTCGCCGCCTGGACCCCGCTCGTCGCCCTCACCGTCCTCGCCGGTCTCTGGCCCGCGGCCCTCCTCGGGCTCACCGACCCGGCCGTGCAGAACCTCCTCGGAGGAGGCAGCTGATGACCTCCGTCGTCCAGTCCGTCGACTGGCTCGCGATCGCCCCGCCGACCATCGCCGCGGCGGTGGCCCTGATCGTCCTCGTCGCGGACCTGTTCCTGCCCGAGAGCCGCAAGCCGCTGCTCGGCTGGATCACCACCGCGGGCCTCGCCCTCGCCGCGCTCTCGCTGCTCCCCCTCCTCGAAGGCGACCGGACCACCTTCTGCCTCACGTCCGACGCCGATGTCTGCAGCTACGCGGCCGACCACTTCGCCCTGGTCATCCAGTTCCTGGTGCTCGGTGGCGCCCTGCTGACGGCCCTCCTGTCCATCAGCGCCGTCGCCGACTCCGCACTCCCCGCGGGCGAGTACTGGTTCCTGCTGCTCTCCTCGGCCGCGGGCGCGGCCCTGCTGCCCGCCTCCCGCGACCTCGCGACCCTCGTCATCGCGCTCGAAGTCGCCTCCCTGCCCGCGTTCGCCCTCGTCGGACTGCGCCGCGGCAACCGCCTCTCCTCCGAGGCCGCCCTCAAGTTCTTCCTGTCGTCGGTCGCCGCGACCGCCGTCATGCTGCTCGGGGTCAGCTTCGTCTACGCCGCGACCGGCAGCATGCACCTCTCCGAGGTCGCCGGAGGCCTCACGGACGTCCCCGGCCGGTTCGACTCCCTCGTCACCGCGGGCGTCGCCCTCACCCTCGTCGGCTTCGCCTTCAAGGCCGCCGCCGTTCCCTTCCACTTCTGGGTTCCCGACACCTATGTCGGCGCGCCCCTGCCCATCGCCGCCTATCTGTCAGTGATCGGCAAGGCCGTCGGCTTCTCCGGCCTCATCCTGGTGACGGTCCTGGCCTTCCCCGCGTACGCGCACGTGTGGGGGCCGGTCGTCGCCGTGCTCGCCGCCCTCACCATGACGGCGGGCAACGTCGCCGCGCTGCGCCAGCGACCGGAGCGCACCCACAGCGCCGTACGCCTCCTGGCCTGGTCCTCCGTCGGCCAGGCGGGCTACCTCCTGGTGCCGATCGCGGCCGCCGCGTACGTCGACGACCCGTCGCGGGCCATCGGCTCCACCGTCGCCTACGCGCTGATGTACGGGGCCGTGAACCTCGGGGCCTTCGCCGTCGCCGCACTCGTCGCCCGTACGAGCGCGGGCAACCGTATCGCCGACTACCGCGGCCTGTACGCCACCCGCCCCCTGGCTGCCCTCGCCCTCGGCTTCTTCCTGCTCTGCCTCGCCGGTCTGCCGCCGGGCGTCATCGGCCTGTTCGCGAAGGTCACCGTCTTCTCCGTGGCCGTGGACGCGGGCCTGGGCTGGCTGGCCGTCGTCATGGCCGTGAACGTGGTGATCGCGCTCTACTACTACCTCCAGTGGACCGCCGTCCTCTTCCGGGCCCCCGAAGCCGCCGCTGCGGTCCCGCACGAGCGCCCCCGGGTCCCGGCACCGCTCACCGCGGCGATCGGTCTGACGGCCGTCCTCGGCATCGCCCTGTCCGGCGCCCCCCAACTCGTCCTGCGCTTCGCCTCCGCCACGCTCCTCTGACCTCGGCGGCATCACTCGTACGGCCCAACAGCGTTGCCCTGCCCCCGGCGCGCACCAGGGAACCCGCGGCTCCCGCCTGGCGTTGACCAGTACAGGAGGGTCCACTGGAAGGTGGAATCACCGCGTCAAGGGTTCCCCTGTCGCCGACCAGGAGGGCGTACCGTGTACCGCCGGCACAACGGGCTGAAGACCGCCGTACTCCTCGGGGGACTGTCCGCCCTCATCATCGTCATCGGCAGCCTCTTCGGCCGTACGGGCCTGCTGATCGCCCTCGTCGTGGCGCTGGGCACCAACGCGTACGCCTACTGGAACAGCGACAAGCTGGCTCTGCGCGCCATGCGGGCCCGGCCCGTCAGCGAGTTCGAGGCACCCGCGCTCTACCGGATGGTGCGCGACCTCTCGACCACCGCCCGCCAGCCCATGCCCCGGCTCTACATCTCCCCGACCCAGGCCCCCAACGCCTTTGCCACCGGGCGCAATCCCCGCAACGCCGCCGTATGCTGCACGGACGGCATCCTGCGGATCCTCGACGAGCGCGAGCTGCGCGCCGTCATCGGACACGAGCTCAGCCACGTCTACAACCGCGACATCCTCATCTCCTCGATCGCCGGAGCGCTCGCCTCCGTGGTGATGTTCCTGGTGAACTTCGCCTGGCTCATCCCGATAGGCCGCTCGGACGACGACGAGGGCCCCGGCCTGCTGGGCCTGCTGCTGGTGATGCTCCTCGGACCTCTCGCCGCGTCGATCATCCAGCTGGCGGTCAGCCGCTCCCGGGAGTTCGAGGCCGATGCCTCGGGCGCGCAGCTGACCGGCGACCCGCTCGCCCTGGCCAGTGCGCTGCGCAAGCTCGACGCGGGCACCAAACAGCTGCCGTTGCCGCCCGAGCCGCGTCTGGAGACGGCGAGCCATATGATGATCGCCAACCCCTTCGGCCCCGGCAGGGGCATGGCCAAGCTGTTCTCGACCCACCCCCCGATGGCCGAACGCATCGCGCGCCTGGAACAGATGGCAGGCTACCGACCGTGAAAACGATCCTTAACCTCATCTGGCTTGTACTGTCCGGCTTCTGGCTGGCGATCGGCTATGTCGTCGCCGGCATCATCTGCTGCATCCTCATCATCACGATCCCGTTCGGCATCGCCTCGTTCCGCATCGCCGGATACGCGCTCTGGCCCTTCGGCCGTATGGCCGCGGAGCGCCGGGACGCGGGCGCGGGTTCCCTCCTCGGGAACGTGATCTGGATCGTCTTCGCAGGCTGGTGGCTGGCCCTGACGCACCTCGTCACCGGCATCGCCCTGTGCTTCACGATCATCGGCATCCCGCTGGCCGTCGCCAACTTCAAGCTGATCCCGATCTCCCTGATGCCGCTGGGCCGCGAGATCGTCCCCACGGACCAGCCCTTCGTCGGCCGCTGACCCGTTGCCAGGCCGCTTGCCGGGCTCTCCGCGCCGGTCCGCATGCCGGGCCTCCGCGCGGCTCCGTGCGGCCGCCCGCGCCGAGGTACTCCCCGGCGCGGGCCGGCAGCCCGGCGGCGGCGCCACGGCCCCCGCCGTACCGCCACCGTGGCAACCACCAACCGGTGGTTGATGAACTTCCCGCCTGATCATCTGACCTGCACGGACTTCCCATCGCCCGCCCTGACCTGCGGAAACACTCTCCGTAATTGCCGTGGTTTCCGCGTTCTTCCGGGCCCATGTGCCCTTGATGGGGCACGGCCGGTCAGAGCGGCTACCCGATCCGAATCGTGGTGGGCCCGGGCAGTGGTGGAGTCCACGCTGACCAGGGACAAGTCCCGCCGGATCACGCCCTCGAACTGCTGCCGCAGCCGCTCGGGGTACGGCCCGCGTCGGTCAGCCCCACACCCGCCAAGGCCTCCTGCGCTGGTGCAGCGGTGAGGGCTGACGCCGGACCTGTTCCCCGTATGGTCAGCCGACGCGCCCCCAGAGGCGGGTACGCGACCGCCCTCCGCTTGCCGCGGCTTTGCTTGCATCGGCTTTCGCCTTCGTAGCGGGGCGTCCGTGCTCCGTGCAGCGCACGGGGATGACGGCACCGTCGGCACGCAGCGAAACCACGCCGCGTCCATAGATATCGCCCACAAACCAGACCTGCGCCCGCCCAGCCGGTGGTCGGCGGAGAGCGAGCTGCGTGCGCAGGGCCTCGTTACCGGTGACCAACACGAGAGCACGCCCACGGTGCCGTATCTCGACATCCAGCGTTCGCCAGGGGGTACCTCTGCTGCGCAATTTCCGACGCAGGGTGAAGCTGGTCCGCAAACGCTGGAAAGCCGGGACCACGGTGGCGATCAGCACGAGGCCGAGCCCCTTGGCGCTGCTTGCGTGCCAAGGCCCGAGCGAGAGGAGCCAGAGGAAGGGGATCGGCGCGACGGCCAGAACGGCTGCCCCTCGGAGCAGCCGTAGCCGCATTGAGCGACGCGTGGCCGGAAAGGACCAGGCCGGGCCCGGTGGCGGCGCGGGAGCCGGCACCACCGGGGTACGGTCCGATTCCATGGCCGGGAGGGCGAGTTCCGGCAGGCGAACACCTGCCTTGGTGGCCCGTATCAGCGCTTCGGGAGAGGCATTGTCACGAATCTCGGCGCCGGAGCCCAGTACTCCTTGGCGTGGGATCTCCAGCATGCGGTGCGGCCCGCGTTTGCCCGGGACCGCAAGGATGGCACAGAAACGCGGATCGCCGACGAACCACAGCGTCCGGATGTCCGCCTTAGCCTCGGGCCCGGCCTGCGGGGACATCCGCTCCACCCACCAGCGGGTGTGCCGATCTCGGTCCAGATAGACCGTGACCCAGGACTTCGGGTTATCCGGATCGGGAAACTTGAACCAAGGCCGACCCTGATGGGCGGAATGGCGTTGGGTGCACGCGTGCGGAAGGCCTCTCTCATGGACCTCCCACGGATAGGTGCGCAGGACACGGCGCAACCGGAGCATCCGCCGGACTCGTGGGACTTGGCGACAGATTCCGTAGATTCCGGCGATGACGAGCAGCACGATAAGGATCACGCTCACCCACGTCGGGGTGGGCAGGTTGGCGACGACGGTGCCCGCGGCCCCGATTCCGAGAGGGACGCCCAGGAAGTGCTGGGCGAGGCCCACCGTCCAGACACGACGGGTGGCCGGGTGCTGCCAGGCAGTGTCACCGGTGGCGTGAGATTGCGCAGCGTTGGATCGCTGGGGTACGGGACGCTCAGTGGGGTGTCTCATACTGCCTTTCTGTCGTCATGGGGCGGTGCTGCCGCGGAAAGGGGTTGCCTACCGCCGCAAGTGATCGTCGCCCTCACGTCGTTCGAACGCACCGGCATGACACCCCTCCGTCCCCGCGGTACGGTCAATCGACCATGACGTCGTTCGGGTGCACCACCTTCAGGCTGCGAGCGAATGCGTCGAACGCATCGATATTCGCAGACGCCCAGCCGAGGTCGTCGCTGACGGTGCGCATGGACAGGTCGATGCCGTACGAGTCGACGCGCCACCCGTAGTTGACGGACATGCAGAGAGCTTCGCCGCCCTTCGGGACGAAGTGGCGAACGGAGCGCAGCCCCTTGCCGAGATTGTCGGTGGTGAAATCCACGATCTGGGGATCCTGGACGGCTCCGGGCTGGTTGCGTTGCACCAGTGTGTCCAAAATCTGCTCCGCCGGCCCTTCCGACGCGGTCGCGTAGAAGAAGAACGGCAAGGGCTCCCTGCGAAGATCCGGAACGTACGCGAACAAGTACTGCATGGGGATCTTCTGCGGAAACTGCTCGGCGATACCCTCGAGCATGCGCGCGAGCTCCTTCAACTGCGCCTTGTCACGAGGGCCATCGTGAAGCTTCCAGTGCAATTCGGCGTATTTCTTCACCCACTTCCGCCGCTTCCGGTCAGCGCCGTTCCCCTCAAGGATGGGGAGGGGAATCCACGCATCCGGGACTGTTCCCTCGGTGAAGTCGAGTGCGTACGGAATGCTCATGCTGCGCTCCGAGGTGTTGCTCTTGAAATCGTCGAACCCTTTCCAACTTGATGGTGGTGGCCACAGGTTGGCCCCGGCGGTACCTGGCCGGCCAACTCGCCTCCCGGCGAGGGGAGATCTGTACGCGGTGGCGGCGGCTGGCAAAGGGACGTCAAGCCCCGCTCACCCTGGCCCACCTACGGTGCGGCGACACCTATGCCCTGCTCGCCGCCGGTCCGGTATCCGGACGGCACCGATCCGCTCGGCAGTCTGCTTACGGATTCCCGGCCAACCCTTTCGCACCTGCGGGCTCTACGCATGCACGAGCTTCGGGAACCATGAGTCTGAATCGGACGCGACCAGAATCATGAAAGGTTCCAGGTGTCCACTTCCTCGTCCGGGCTGATCCGGATGGTACGGGCGAATTCGTCGAGGTCGTCGAATGCGCGGATGATCCGGGCCGGATCCGGGTGGGAAAGAACGATGAGGACATTTACGGCTTCCGTGCCCTTCTCGTAGCGCCAGGCGTAACGGAGGCCGGCGTGCACCTCGTTGCTGTCCTCATCCTGGTAGTAGCGCAACGCACGCAAGCCGGTGCCGAGGTGCGGGGAGTCGAACTTCTCGACCATCGGGAGCTCGATTGCGTCGCTCGCATCAGCGTGCGTCAGGTTGCGCAGCTCGATCTCGCGGTCTTCCGCGGCGATCTCTACGAGATCTACAAGCACCATGAGGGGATCGACCCTCGGGTGCGGGATGTGCAAGAAGACATCGGACCCCGGCGAGATACCGGGCGCCCTGTCCGCGTACATCACCAGGATGTTGGTCAACAGATCAACCTCGCCCGGCAGCGGCTTCTCAGTCGCGAAGTCCTCCCACCACGCCTCGGCGAAGGTACGCGCCCACACCTGAGGCGTCTGCGCAATCTCCACGTCCTCAAGGCCAGGCTCCGGCCACATGAGCGGAACACGGAGCCAAGGGGCGAGGGACATGGCGTGCTTGACGTTGAGCCAGCTCATTCGTATCTCCACTTGAACGTCCCGACGACCGCGTCGAAGAGCTCGACCAGCACATCGGTGAAGTCGCTTTCGGGGTTTCCGTCCCCTGACGTGGAGAAACTGATCGAAAGCCACTTCTCCGGGGCCCCTGGCACCGGCATGGCATATTCGACACGGCGCGAAGCAATGTCAAGCTCTCGGTCGGGCTCCGCTGCTGCTACGCGCTCCCGCCGGATGGCATTACTGCCGGCGACTTTGACTGCGGTCACGCCGGGGCTCGCGGTGCTGGCCGAGAGCCCCTCCAGGACACGCTCATTCTGAGCCCTCTCGGCACTACCGATGGGCAGTTCAGACACGATGATCGATGCGGCTATGAGCCTCCCCCCACGTGGGCGTACCGGCAGATAGAGGTCCAGGCCGCCATGGCGCCGTGCAGCGCGCGCCTTCTTCTGCATCTGCTGGCGCAGTTCAAGCCGAAAGCGCATGGCGTCGTCACGAGACACCCCGTCTGGGACCTTATCCATGTGCGTGAAAAAGATCCGCTCCAGAGCCGCTTTCGTCCCCTCACGGAGAGGAATCCGAGCCCACCCCGGCGGGATGATGAGGGTGTACCCGGTCGGCGTTTCCTCGGCCGTCCCGATGGAGCTCACGAATTCTCCATGACGGACCTATTAATCAGCGAATCCAGCAAGATCCCCAGAGACAGGACTGCCGGAATCACGGCGATCCACGAATAGAAGATTACCAGCGCACCGTTCGCGAAAATAAACATCCCCGCAGCGAACCGATACATCCACCGCACGTCAGGAATACTCCGAGGCCGCCGGATACACTGTCGATACCCCACGTAGGCTGCAGTCAACGCAACGGGTGCAATCATCAACGGCCAGAAGAATGCTTCCATTGGCATCCAGTCCTTGCCTGCGATCTTCCCGATGGCCCCTCCGCCCAGAAAGAACCAGAGCACGGGCACGAGCACAATTACTCGAAGTGCAAGCAGTGCCTTGGATTGACCGTTTCCGGATGACATCGCGTCTCCTCCTAGATTTTCTTCATTGCCGAAATTGCTCACCATTGGCTTCCCACTTCAATGGTCGGGACGTCCTTGAGCTCCTCGTAGCCGTCATAGCCGACGAATGAGGTGAGGTTGTCAATGGCTTTGTCGCCAGCATCGACACCCGTGCCTACACCCCAAGACCACTTGAACTTTGTGTAGTCTGCCAGCGCCTTGTCCGCAGCCTCATCGACTGCCCTGCCACCTGGGCGCTCGCCACCGAATGCCTCCTTCATGCGCTTGACGTCATGAGCAATGTTTCGGCTTTCCTTTTCTACGATTCCCCGGCTCTCCGCTATCGGCGCATTGGCCTCCGCCTGCTTCGCGGCGCGCATATCGCCAGCCCCATTTTCCCTCAGCCGCTGCTTTGCCTGCAGTGCCCTCTGCCCACGCTCTGAACCGGCCCCGTGGCGGGCCATAGTCCGGTCGAGGAAGTTACGCATGTTTTTGGTGCGCTGCATAACTTGGCTAGCCTTTTGGCTCTTCGCGGCAGCCGTGGCGGCGGTCTTGGTCAAGGCATGGCCGGCTTTAAGGCCAGCCACGGCCGGCTTAGCAAGCCCCATCGTCGCAAGCGCGATCACGTCAAACGCCACGTCGGTCCACGAACCCTCGCCAGTGACTGCCAGCAGTACGTGACCGGCCAGACTCACGACTGTCAGGGCCGTCGCGAGCGCCAGGACCCAACCCGCGGGCGTGCAGAAGATGGCGACGATTGCGATCGCTATGCCGAGATAGCCGATCACATCGAGCGCCGTACTGAGCCCATCCGCAAAGTTCTCCCACGCACTGTCCTCAAGCACGTCTGAGATGTCATCGCCGATGTTTCTGGCGTACTCCCGGGCTTTGGTGTCTCGTTCGGAGATGACTTCATTCAGAGCCTTGCGATGCTGCGTCAGGTGACTGTCGTCGGTAAAGTCCGGCGGCTCGCCGCCATCCTTCTTCGCCTCGGCTTCCTTCTTCTTCAGCTCGGCGGCGTGATCCTCGTTGGCCTGCTTTGCGCGATGGAGGATCCGGTCCGCCCGATCCTGGAAATTCTCCAGGTCGTTGGCCCACTTGCCGAGGTCACCCACCACGCGCTCGTAGCGGCCCGCAGTCTCGCGGAATCGCTTGTCCAGTTCGCCGGACTTCTCGCGGATCTTGTCGGCGTACTCACCCTTCAGCGCATCGCCGTCCTCGGCCTTGCGCAGGATGCGGGCCTGGTCGCGGAGGGTCTTGGCGAGGTTCTTCATCCGAGTGACCTCGTCCCGGATGTCCTCCGGATCGCCGGGGACCGGGTCCTCCTCCGCTAGCGGGTGCCAGTCGACCGGCCGCCGCCTACCCCTACCTGTTCCCATCGGTCACTTCCCCCCGTTTTTCCCGCTTTTCTCGGTCGCGTTCTTCAGATCGAGGTCCTGTTTCTCGAAGTTCTTGAGTGCCCCCGACACATGGTTCTTCAAGTCCTCGGCGTTTTTCGCTAGTTCTTCTCGATAGCTGTCCCAGTTGGTGACGAACTCGTCCATCTTGTCGGCGATGCTGTCGTGGCCCCAGATATCACGTAGGGCTTCGCTACGCTTGTCGATGCCTTCTAGGGCCTTAATGATGTCTCGGAGATTCCTCTTCGAGGACTCCAGCAATGTGTAGTCGACAACCAGCCGGTCGTGGCGGCCCATATGTCCCCTCCGTTTGCCTTACTTGGTTCAACAGGCTCACGTTGCGGCTCAGCCCACCGGCACAGTCACCGTGAACGCCTCCCCGCTGCCCAGGTGCAGCAGGCCCTTGCCCGGTACCACCGGGCCGCCCACCGCGCTCCGGCTCAGGCGCACGCCGATCAGTTCGCCGCTCGACGTGTCCTGCGGGGAAAGGAGCAGGCCGCGCTTGGACTTCTTCAGGTCGACCTGCCAGCCGCTGAAGCCCGAGCAGACGTCGTCCTCGTCGCCGGCGATAACGATGCCGATGCCGCGGTCGGAGCCCGTCGAGATCAGCCTCTTGAACTCGTCCTCCGCATCGCAGTCCTCCAGGAGCTCGCCGTCGTCGATCAGGACGACGATCGGACGCTCCACAGACGCCGTGGCCACGGCCTCCTTCAGCTCGTCCTCCTCGACGTCGCTGCCCGTGAAGACCGCCAACACGCCTTCAAAAGCACCCAGTTCGCGCAGCGGGGAGGTCCGCGGGGCGCAGACGACCAGGCGGGCGCCGCGGCCCACAAACGTACGCGCCAGGTTCATCAGCACCGTCGAGCGGCCCGACTTCGCCGGGCCCGCGATCACGAAGCCCGGCGAGCCCTGTGCCAGGTCCGGGCCGAAGGCCGTCAGGTCGTCGCCGCCGACGCCCACCAGGCCCCACAGCGGCGAGGCGGACGCCGCCGGGTCGACGTGCTGCCATGCCTGGTCGAAGGTGAGGCGGCTGGGCAGCGAGTCCACCCGGAACGGCCGCAGGGCCCGCGGCACCGCCGCGTCCCGGCGGGTCGCCCCCTCTCCGAGGGCCGCAAGGGCCGCGTTCTGCCCCTGCCCGGTGGCGTCCTCGCTCAGCAGCGCAAACTGGATCTCCGTACCCGTCTCGTTGCGGAACGCGCGGCCCGGCGGGATCTCGTCCGGCACCTTGCGGCTGTTGATGCCCAGCATCGAGAAGTCGGTACGGTCCGCAAGGCGCAGGCCGTACTTGTCCTCCGTCAGCGAGGCGATCCGACCGGTCAGCAGTTGCCTGTCGCCCGCGATCACCAGGTGGATGCCGACGCTCGCGCCCTCGCGCATCAGGGTCAGCAACTCGTCGGTCAGCTCGCCGTGTTCCAGCTCGCCCAGGGAGGAGACCCAGCCCTCCCAGCGGTCAAGGAGCAGCACGATGTGCGGCAGCCGCCGGTCCTCCGGCACCCCGGCGCGCTGCTCACCGATGTCCGCGAAGCCGTACTCCGCAAGGAGCTCCTGCCGCCTGCTCACCTCCGCCGACAGCCGGCGGACCAGACGGACGGCCCGCTCGCTCTGGTTGCGGCCCACCACCGCGCCGCAGTGCGGCAGCTTGGACAGAGCATTCAGCGCGCCGTTGCCGCAGTCGATGCCGTACAGGTGGACGTCGGCGCAGGAGAGGGTGCGGGCCAGGGAGCCCGCGATCGTACGCAGCACCTGGGAGCGGCCGCTGCGCGGCGCACCCGCGATGAGCAGATGGCCGAAGGTGGCGAAGTCGATCGCGACCGCGCGGCGGGCCTGGCTCGACGGCAGGTCCTCGATGCCGTACGGCGCCGGGGGCAGCACGCCCAGACCCTGAGCCGGCGGCAGGTCCTCCGGCAGCACGGTCTCCGCAAGGGCCGGCAGCCACGGGCTGTGCTGCTGCGGGATGCGCAGGTGCGCGTTGGCCTCCCGGACGGCGTCGACCAGCACCTTCAGGTCGGTGATCTCCTCTTCCTCGCTCTTGGCGGCCGCGGGCTTCGCCAGCGCCGCGCGGCCCAGGCCGGCCCAGTGCAGCTCCCCGGTCCACGGGGCGACGGCCATCGGGTCCACGGTGCCGGGACGGCGGCCGCCGACGCGGCCGGACTGGAAGGGGATGAGGGAGGCTGCGCCGGTGCGCACGTAGGCGCGGCCCGGGTTGTTCTTGGAGATGTTGCCGGCCTCGGGTGAGTCGATGACGTCCGTCGACTCGCCGCCGTCGGTGACCCGCAGGGCGATACGGAGGTTGGTGTTGGCCCGGATCTCCGGCGAGACCACGCCGGACGGTCGCTGGGTGGCCAGCATCAGGTGGATGCCGAGGGAGCGGCCGCGCTGGGCGATGTTGACAAGGCCGGTGACGAAGTCCGGCAGGTCGCGGACCATGGACGCGAACTCGTCGATGACCAGCAGCAGTCGGGGCAGCGGCGCCATACCCGGATTACGGCGTACCAGGTCCTGGTAGTCCTCGATGTCCTTCGCCCCGACCTGGGCCAGGATGTGCTCGCGGCGGTGCAGCTCGGCGCCGAGCGACTCCAGGGCGCGCTCGACGAGGTGGGCGTCGAGGTCGGTGACCATGCCAACGGTGTGCGGCAGGTGTACGCAGTCCTTGAACGCGCTGCCGCCCTTGTAGTCGACGAGCACGAAGGTCATGTTCTCCGGTGTGTTCGCCACCGCCAGCGCGGCGACGATCGTCTGCAGCAGCTCGGACTTGCCGGAGCCCGTCGTACCCGCGATGAGGCCGTGCGGCCCGTCCTTGCGGATGTCGATGCCGAACGGCCCGTCGTACGACTCACCGACCATCGCCAGCGTGGACTGCCCGCCGGTCTGCCAGCGGGCGGCCACCACGCCGGCCGTCGGCGGTTCCATCCCGATGACGTCAAGGAGCCGACTGGCGTCCGGCAGCGCGCTGTCCGTCGCTTCGCCGCTGATGTCGCGCAGCGGGGCGAGCGCCCGGGCCACCCGGGCGCACCAGGCCGCCGAGACGAAGTCGGGCCGTACGCCCAGGACTTTGGCCTTGCCCTCCTGCTGCACGCGCAGCCGCAGCACGGAGGGGTCGACCTGCTCCGCAGCCGTCGGCGCCGCCGGCCCGGGGGCGCCGCTCTGGTTGTCGAGGGAGAGCAGCACAGCGGCGGTGTTGGTCAGCGCCGGCGTGGCGGGCGCGGCCGACGTCTTCCGCTTCCGCTTGCGGCGCGACCTGCCGGCCTCGGCCGCCGCCTTCTTCCGCTGCTCCTCCTCGGCGGCCCGCCGCAGCACGTCGAGAGCCTCGCTCGCGCCGCCGCCGGCCTGCCGCTCGTGCCTGGCGTGCCGGGCATTGCGCGGTTCCGCGATCACGATGCCCTTGCACTCGCCCGGCAGGAAGCGCTCCTCGGCGTCCAGGCAGATCGCGTACATCGATACGGCCGGGCCTTCCTTCAGCAGCCGTACGACGCCGGGCATCGAGCGCAGCCGGCGCGAGCCGTCCCAGACGACGACGATGTCGGGGTCGGCGAAGCCCACCTGACCGCGGTTCTCCTGGGCGGCCTTCTGCCTGGCCTCAAGGATTTGGGTGAGTTCGCCGATACGGGCGCCGACGGTCTCGGCGTCGTTCCCGATGAGGACGTTGGCGTCCTGCGCCGTCGGACGGGCATGCGGCAGCCAGCGGACCCAGTCCCAACCGGCCTGCGCGTTCGCCTCGGTGAGCACGTAGAACTGCACGTCCAGCGGGCTGTGCAGGGCGGCCGCCTGCGTCACCGTCCACCGCGCCAGGCTGCGCGCGGTGTCGTCGTGACCCGCGAAGCCGATCACGCCGAGCCGGCCCAGGTGCAGGGTGACGGGGGTGTCGGTGATGTCCCAGGTGACCTGGCGGCGGTGGTCGTCCTGCTCAGGGTCGTCGAGGACGACGGCGGAGGGCAGTCGGCCGGTGCCCACCCGCAGCAGCAGGTGGTCGGCGTCGCTACGGCGGCGCTCCCACAGACGGGTGCGGGGGCCGGTGGCGTTGGCCCAGATGGTGCCGGGGTCCGGGTGGTCGAGGCGGCGGTCGCCGCGCTCCAGGACCAGCGCCTCCTGTGCGTCGCGCTCGATCCGGGCCTTGTGCTCCTCGTACTCCTTGACCTGCTTGGCGTGGGACTTGCGGCCGTGCTTCTTGTCCCAGAAGTAGTTGGCGATCATGATCAGCGGGCTGAAGACCGCGATCAGCAGGTACGTCATGCGCCCCATCACCAACGCCATGGTGACGGCCATGGCGAGCGGGGACAGCGCCATCAGCCAGGGCAGCGGCCGGGCCTCGTACTCCCTCGGGGGCGTCGGCAGGCGGAACGTGGTGGTGCGCTCCGGGGGGCGCAGCCGCGGCGGGCGGTTGTAGTCGAGCCCGGAGCCGTCGTCGGACCACTTCACGGCCGCGTCCGGGGGCGTGTAACCGGCCACGTCGAGCAGGGTGTTGCCGATGGCGAGCTGTGAGCCGACGCGCAGCTGCTGCCCTTCGAGCGGTTTGCCGTCGACACGCACCTCGTCGGGCCCCGGCTCCTTGTCCTCGGGTGCCGCACCCGGCCGACCGGGCTGCCCGGCTGGCTGCTGTGCCGGCCCCTCGCCGCCCTGCCTGCCGCCGTGCACGGCCAGGCGGAGGTCGTCCGCGGAGACCACGTAGAGCGTCAGCGCGCGCTGAGGCAACTCCGGGTCGTCGATGATCAGTTGACAGTTCGGGCCGGAGCCTATGTCGTACCGGCCGATGCCCAGCCGGTACACGGCGCCGGCGTCGGGCCCGCCGGCCACCCGGACTTCGATGACACCGGACTGCTCGCCGGGCAGCGTGCCGGAGGGGTCGTCCAGGCTCACCACCGCGCCGTCGCGCAGCGGGGAGGTGGTGACGGTGTGGGCGGGGTCCACTTGGCAGTTGTCGACGTAGAGCACGGGACCGGGCTGCCCGGCGAGCGAGCCGGGCCCGAGCCCGCCCCGCACCCGGGCCGCGAGCTCCCGGGCAACGGCGTCGATACGGGTCTCCGGGTCGGCATCGAGGACGAGGTCTTTGCTGGCGTTCGTATAGGGGTCGACGACAGTCAGCTTCAAACGCACTTAACTCCTCCTCGAAATGCCTCTCAACGAGGGAAAGAATATCGTCCCGGCAACTCGGTCGTGCACCTGCGATATGCCACAACAATGTCGCGATTTGAGGGCAGTTGATGGGCAGTTGATGGCCGCCGTGACTGCACTTATATGCACCTGTGAGGGTTAGCGACTAGGGTGCCCAACGGCGTGTGCCGAACCGGTGCGCGCCACACGTATGCCGGGAGGGGGCCCTCGCGGTCGCCAACGGAGGGAAGGGGAGCGTCATGGCTAAAGACCTTGATGTCACATATGAGGACATGCGGGCCGCGGCGAAGAAGATGAACCGCGAGAAGGAGCGCATCGAGGAGAAGCTCCAGGACCTGAAGACCTACATCGACGGCCTGCTCGAGAAGGGCTTCGTCACCCGGCAGGCGTCGAAGAAGTTCGGCCAGGACTTCGAGGAGTTCAAGCAGGGCATGTCGAAGACCAACGAGGGTCTCGACGGCCTGGCCCAGTACCTGGAGAAGGCGGCGGACTCCTTCGAGAACCTCGACATGGAGCTCGGCAAGTAAGTCGGCGACTGCCGCGGTTGAGCCTGCCTGCGCACAGCGCCGGGGGTGAGGGCGATGTCGGCCTGGATCGGCCGGTACCGCCCTCACCCCTTTTTTGCTTTCTGCGGCATGGTGTGAGGGGCGTAATGGGCGGCCGGGCCGCCGCCCCGAGACCTCACCGGAATTTCTCCATCTCCGTTACATCTCTTACGGTGCAGTCACAGAGTATTCACAGGCGGCAAGTATCGGCGGGCTGGTAGTAGCCGGCGGGATCGAAAACGCACCGCTACAGGAGAAGGGAAGGAGCCGGAGGCTCGGCCGCTGTCCTTTTGGAGCGGGTCAAGAGGGTGATCGGTCGGCGCTTCCACCTGGCCTGCACCATCCAGGGTGTGCGGAGACTTCTCGTACGGAACGGTTGGTCCTGCCGGGTTCCCGCTCGTCGCGCAGTCGAGCGGGACGACGAGGCCGTCGCCGGGTGGGTCAAGGAGGTGTGGCCCTGCGCGGAAGACTTGCGGCGGCCCGTGGGACCTGGCTCGCCGGATTGCGGGAGTTCGCCGCCTCGCCTGACCATCTACTACCTGCCGCCCTGGGCACCCGACCTCAACCCCCTCCCAAGCGCGGCCCCCGCGTGGTACCGCGGGCTCTTCCTGCTCGCGGCGTCATCCGGGCTGAGGCAAGGTGAGCTATTCGGCCTCGAGGTCGATGCCGTCGACTTCCTGCGTCGTGAGGTGACTCTGCGGCAGCAGCTCATCGACCCGGAAGAGGGCGACCCGGAAGAGGGCGACCCGGAAGAGGGCGAGCCGGAAGAGGGCGAGCCCTACCTCGGCGAGCCCACGACGCACGAGAGCTACCGCACGGTGCCGCTCACCAAAGCGGCGGTAGGTGCGCTCGCCGCCCACCTTGAGCGGTTTCCGGCGCCTGCGGTGAAGATCGAGGACCGGACCGACCCGAGGAAGCCACGGCGTCGCACCGCGCGGCTGATCTCACCGAACCAGCTCAACGAGCCAGTTCGGCGCGGAGCCTGGTCGCACGTATGGGGGAGGACCCGACGCAACGCGAACAGGGCGCTCGCGAAGAGGCACGAGCAGGCGCGAAAGGCGTGGGTCCGAAACGGGAGGGCCGAGGGCAGCGAGCCGAGCCGTGTAGAGGTTCCGGACGGCGCGAGCCTGCACGACCTGCGGCACTTCTACGCCTCGCTGGTCATCAAGCACCGGGAGAACGTCAAGACGGTGCAGAAGAGGTGCCACGCGAAGCCGTCGATCATCCTCGACACGTACACGCACCTGTGGCCTGACGAGGAGGACACAACGAGGGCGCGGTCGAGGCATTCCTCGGCGATGTGCCCCCGTTGTGCCCTGCGAAGTCTGCGTGACGACGTTCGTGCAGGTCAGGCCACTTCTCAGCGGTAGTTGACGAACTGCACCGCGAAGTCCAGGTCCTTGCCCTTGAGGAGGGCGATGACGGACTGCAGATCGTCCCGGCTCTTCGAGGTCACCCTCAGCTCGTCGCCCTGCACCTGCGCCTTGATGCCCTTCGGGCCCTCGTCGCGGATGATCTTCGCGACCTTCTTCGCGTTCTCCTGCGAGATCCCCTCCTGGAGAGAGGCGGAGATCCTGTACTCCTTGCCGGACGCCTGCGGCTCACCGGCGTCCAGTGCCTTGAGCGAGATCCCGCGCTTGACCAGCTTGGACTGGAACACATCGAGGATGGCCTTCACCCGCTCCTCGGAGTTGGCGCGCATCTCGATCTTCTCGCCGGACCACTCGATCGAAGCGCCGACGTTCTTGAAGTCGTACCGCTGGGAGATCTCCCGGCTCGCCTGGTTGAGGGCGTTGTCGACCTCCTGCCGCTCGACCTTCGAGACGATGTCGAAACTGGAGTCGGCCATCGTGAGTTGGCTCCTCGTACGTAGATCCGTCATGGGTACGGCGCCGTCCCCGGCCCGCACCGCCAGCCTAGCCACCCCGGCCATGATCCATCGGCGATCAACCGGGTGGCGAACCACCCCCCGCCATCAGGTATGGTTTACGTCGTTGCCAGGGAGCACCGACACAGGAGCGCGCCCCGGCCACATCCCCGGCGGGTTGCCCGAGCGGCCAAAGGGAGCAGACTGTAAATCTGTCGGCTTACGCCTACGCAGGTTCGAACCCTGCACCCGCCACACGAGTGAAGCGGCCCCTGACCAGGTAAAACGGTCGGGGGCCGTCCGCCTATCCAGGTGACTGTGATGGCCGTGGCTCCCCGTGCTTCCCCGCCTCATCGGGCACGTAACGGGCATGAGGTGCAGTGGGCCACATGCTGCTGACGGCGGGCCTAGGGCGAATCGGGCTAGCTTCCCAGTCCCGGCACTGTTGGCTACGCAGAGTGGTGCAGTTATCTCGCGAGAGTTGTTCACCTGCCTCAATCTGGTGGAGTGACGGGTCACAATGCGAGGAGCTCGCCGGAGGATCACCGGCGGCGTGGTAGGCGCTGGCGCCTGGTCTGGTCCGGCGCCGGACTGATGGGTGTCGCTGTGGTTCTGCTCGCGGTGTCCGTCCTCCGGATGACCGATCATGAGCGTGGCTTGCGCTTGCCTGAGTCGCCGACTCGCAGCCCCACCCTCTCTAGGACCCCTGAACCAACCCCGCCCGGTACCGCTGACCTCCCAACCGCCCCCCAGAACCCCGTCACGCCCTCTATGCCACCTCCTACGCCGACCGTGACGGTGACCCAGCACGTTCGAGTGTCCGAGGCAGATGGTGGAGCGCCTGCGCTCATTACCGCTGTCGGTGGGTTGATCACCGCTGGGGTCGGCGCGGCATCGTTCGTTGTTGGGATGAGGCGCCGGGGCAGCCGGGAGGCCGTACGGTCGCATCCGTCCAACAACGGATCTTGAGAGCCTGAGTGCGCCCGGGCGACCTGTCTGGACGGCGCTGGACACCAGGTCGGCGGAGCGGGTTTGGGCGGTGGCCTGCCCGGTCTGGGGTCGAGCATGATCAGGGGGCCGTACGCTTGCCCGCAACTCGGGCAGGCTTGCCCCCTGCCCGCAATGTGTCCGAGTGGCCCCCTGGTCTTGCTCGACGCGGGACCCGGACCGGGGAGGTGCCTGAAGCCGCGGAGCCGACCGCCCCACATCCGGCCTGGTCTTTCGCCCCCTTGTGGGCGCGGACGGCGACGGCGCGTGGCCCCCGGTGACGGAGGCATGGAGGGGAGCCGCGCGCCGGCGGCGTCCGGCGCCGCCGCGCTTCAGCGCGGCACCTGAATCCCCTGTGTTCAGACTGCTTCGCAGTTCCAGGAGGCCGGGATCGTTCGACGCTCATGCGTCGTCGCGTTGCTCCTGGCGCCCCAACTCGCCGGACCCGGGAGCGAGCGGAGCGAGCCTTGATGAAGTAGAGAAACTCTTACCGCACGCATCTCGGCTGGCTACGACACAGCGCTCCGCTCGGCAAGCTCGGCGAGTTGCTCGGGTACTCGCGTGCCTGAGAGCTGGACCAGGTCGCGGATCACTCCGCGGGACAGATGATGCGTACGGATCTGCTCTGGCGCCAGTGCCTCCGCCTCGGTCAGTGCGGCTACGGCTTCACCGACGTGTCGCCGCTGCGCATGTGCCCGCGCCACGTCAAGCAGGAAACGCGACTGACGCTCTGGAGAGAGCCCAGAGGCGTCAACGCCTTCCGCTACGTCCAGCGCTAGCCCAGCGTCCCCTAGATCAACAGCGGTGCTCACTGCATGCGGCTCGACATTCGTCGGGCCGAACTCGGTGCCGAAGTCGTTGCGGTCCTCGCCGAGCCGCGCAGCGATGTCGTGGGCCTGCTCGATGTGCCGGTGAGTTGCCCTACGGTCGCCCTCTTTGGCGTTGATCACCGCACGCTAGCTCTTGCCGTAGGCCCCGCTCCTCAGCTTCCAGAAGCGCACATGAGTGGTGAGCGACGAGCCGTACGACTCGGCCGTCCGCCGCCTCCTGGTCGCGCAGGAAGCGAGCCCCGTCCAGGGGATGAAAGCCGGTGGTGGCGATGGACGGCGAGTAGCCGACGTCATGGAGGATCGCGGCGGCCTCCAACACCTCGGCATCGTTCCCGACGATCGGACGAAGTGAGCGGGCCCGCTCAGTGACGCCCAGAGAGTGCGCCCAGCGTCGCGGCAGCGGCTCGGACAGCATCTTTTCGGAGAGCTCGTACGGCCACTCAGTCAGTGTCATAGCAGCCAGGCTACGAGGGGACCGCGGGGCCCGGGAGGGCGCGCACCGTGCGCCCTTTGCCGTGGACGGTGTCCAGCAAGCCGTTGCCTTCCATCTGAGCCAGCGCCCGGCGCACAGCCGTACGGGAGACCTCGAAGGTCTGGCATAGCTCAGATTCGGATGGGAACGCGTCGCCAACGGCGAGCTGCCTGTCGGGGATGAGTGAAGTCATGCGCTCCACGAGCGGCCGGCGGTCTCCACCCCGGCTCACGCTCCACCCGACACCGGGCGCGGACTCGATCAGACCCTCGGCTTGAAGCACAGCCAGAGCGCGTCGGATGGTTGTCCGTGAGACTCCGTGGTCACGCATCATCTGGGCTTCAGATGGCAGGGCGCCCGAGACGGACCCATCTTTGATCTTGTTGCGCAGAGCATCCGCAACCAGTACATACGTACCTCGCGGGTTGGCTGCTGGCACCGAGAACGAACCCCCTCAACACGAGCAGGGGTGGCTGCCTACTCAATTGAGTAGGTTAACCCGAGCGTGTTCATGTTCATCCCTGGTGACCCAGCCTCGGCTCGGCCCGTGGTACTCCGGGCCCGAGGGGGACGACTGCTGGCCGGCCGCTGTGTGGCCGTAGCGTTTTGCACAGGCCAGGCTCGGCTCTAGTCACGGGAGCGTCGACTAGCCCCCGGAAGCACGGCAGCCTCGCACAGCAGAACTGCCCAAGGTGCAGATCCTGAAATCCGGGCACAAGGCGAGCGTGGCGCCCGCAGCGAGCGGGGCCGACCGAGGCGGAATACGGAATTCCCCTTAATATTGCTGAATGAATCTTCGCCTCACGCTGCTCGCCGCGGCCCGCAGCTCTTCTCTGCTCGAGGTGCGATTCGGCGATGACCGCCCCCTCGATGCCACGGGGTGGCACGAGACTGAACGAGCGGCACCTGTCCTCGTTCATCTGGCCGCGGCGGATCTGCGCTATTGCTCGCCGTCGCCCCGCTGCCGGGAGACAGGAAGGGTCCTTGGCCTTTCCCCGCTAGCCCAGCCCGCGCTGCGCGGCTGCGACATGGGCAGGTGGCGCGGGCGCACCTTGGAGGAGGTGATGGCGCACGAGTCACGTGCCGTCGACGCCTGGCTCGCCGATCCGCGGGTCGCCCCACACGGCGGCGAGCCGCTGTTGACGTTCATCTCCCGGGTGGGTGGCTGGCTCGACACCCGGCCAGTCCACGACGGCGGGCACATCCTCGCCGTGACCGAACCCGATGTGGTACGGGCCGCCCTCGTCTACACGCTCAAAGTTCCGCCTCACTCGTACTGGAGCATCGATGTCATGCCGCTGACCGCCATCACGCTCACCGGGCGGGCCGGGCACTGGAACTTGCGCTTGAAGAGCGTTCTCGAGCAGGTCTGACGTCGGCTCCCATCGGCGGTACGGGAAAGCGCATGAACACCATGAAGCGTGCACTTACCACTCTCGGCCTCGCCGGGGCCACACTGGCGATCACAGGTACGGCCCACGCTGCTGGCGTCCTGGGGTTCGGAGACAACGGGGGGCTTAACACTGATGAATCAGCCAGCTTGTTGGTGTTGGGGGACAGCTTCATGAGCGGTCAAAGCAACACCTTCGCCCCCATCACCACGATTGCTGGCATCGACGGCGTCGGCTCGTCGTACGTGCGGTAGTTCGGGACTGTCTGGCGGTGCACTAACGGATCCACAGCCGGATCGCAGCGTCGGTGACCGTGCCGTGAGAGACGAACGCTCTCTTGTCGTACCGGGTCGCCACGGCTTCCTTGAGATCATTAGCCGGGCGTGCACCCGTCACCTTCACGCTGTGTCGTCCCCGGTCGGGACTACCCGGAAGTCCCTATCTCCACCGTCCAAGACAACAGCGTGGCCGGGTCGGCAGGGAAGAGCGACTGCCGGGCCGATATGGCGGTGGGGACGGCGAAAGCAAGAGCAGCGACGACCACACTCCACAGGCCGAGCTTGTTGGCGGTGGAGAGGGCGCGGTACCTGCGGCCCGCGCGCAGCAGGCGGTTGTCGGGCGGGACTACGGGGTCTGGCGGCACGGGGCCCGGCGCAGGGATGCCGGCCGGACCTGGTGCGGAGGGCGGCGGTAAGGCTCCGCCGCTCGTACCGCCCCGTTGTGCTGCCATGGAACGCCCTCCCCCGCTGACGGCCCGGACCGCAGCTGCTCCGGATCTCCTCAATTGCCGCACAGTCCAGGAGCCGTCAGTCGTTCGACAGCCCCTGCTCCACAACCGCGTTGTCTGCCGGTCAGCCGCGCACGCGGGGGGCCGGGTGCACCGCTTGGTGGTCAGAACGAAACGGCGTAGTTCGGTGGATGCCTACTGTGCCGCTCTGGACGACGTGTGGACGACTGGGCGCCGATCTAAGCTGCGTCGCCCTGTTCTTGCAGGTCAAAGGTGCAATCTAGGAGAGCACGTCAGGAGTCTGCAAATCTGTCGGCTTACGCCTACGCAGGTTCGAACCCTGCACCCGCCACACTCAGGATCAGCCCCCGACCAGCACGTCTGGTCGGGGGCTGATCTCATGCCGGGTGCGCTCGCGTGCTCACAGGTGGTGCTGGCCCGTTCTCGTGATGTGGCTGATCTCGCCCGTCCCGCCCAGGGCAGGGGTGCCGATCACGATGTAGTCCAGGCGCTCCAGCGACCGGAGGGCCTCGGTGACGTCCTCCTCGGTCAGGCCCGTGGCCCGTACGAGATCGCCCCGGTGGGGACAGACCGGCGGCTTCGTGTCCAGGAAGTCGGCGATCGCCCGGAGGACCGTGCGCTCGTCCCTGGTGATGGGGGCTTCCATGGCTAGACCTGTTCGTCCGGCCAGTCCGCCGGGCCGCCGCCGCGCCACTCGATGAGGTCCGGGTCGTCCACCCGGACGATGTGCTCGTCCAGGCCCGCCACGCGGAGGAACTCGACGACGTCCCGCAGCGAATGCGCCTTGCCGACCGACTCGCCGCGGATCGTCACGCGGCGCGTGCCGTCCAGCCACGGGTGCACGACCACGGGAGGGCCCTGCTGTCCGTTCATGCCCCCAGCGTGCGGCGGGCCGCTGCCGGGCGCATCCCGGCAGCGGCCCGCTGGATCCGCGAGGTCCGCGAACTCTGTGGGGTTTGCAGGGTTCGCGAGGTCCGTAACTTCTGTGGGGTTGGCGAAGTCAGTGAGGTCGGTGAGGTCCGTGTGGGTTCGCAGGGTTCGCGAGTTCGCGGTCTCAGCCCCTGGCCACCGCCGCGACCGCCTCCTCGACCCGCATCGGTCCGCTGATCAGCTCCAGTACGTGGCCGGCCGTGCCCGGCTCCAGCAGCAGCGCCCCGAGCACGGCCGCCACGTCGTCGCGGGGAATCTGCCCGCGCCCCGTGTGCTCGACGAGACGGACCATGCCCGTCCCCGGCTCGTTGGTGAGCGCTCCGGGGCGCAGGATCGTCCAGTCGAGGCCCTTCTTGGACCGTACGTAGGCGTCCGCGGCTCCCTTGGCCCGCAGATAGGCGGCGAAGACCGGGTCCGTGTCCGGCGGCGGCTCGCTGTCCGCGCCCATGGAGGAGACGACGAGGAAACGCCGGGCACCGGCCCGTTCCGCCGCGTCCGCGAACAGCTGTGCGGCCCCCTTGTCCACGGTCTCCTTCCGCTCGACGCCACTGCCCGGCCCCGCGCCCGCCGCGAACACCGCCGCGTCCGCCCCCTCGAGATGGGACGCGACCTCGTCGACCGACGCCGACTCGAGATCGCACACAACCGGTTCGGCGCCCGCGGCCCGCAGATCGTCCGCCTGCTCGGGTTTGCGGATGATCCCCGCTACCTCGTCTCCGCGCCCGGCGAGCAACCGCTCCAGCCGTAGCGCGATCTGACCGTGTCCACCAGCGATGACAATGCGCATGGTTCCGACCGTACGCCGGGGAGCCGGTGCCGCACCTCGACGGCGTGTGGAGCGAGCGGACGGGTCAGGAACCGCCCTGCGCCTGCCGCGGCAGGTCCAGCGCCGCCACCGCGGCCGAGTCGCAGTACTCCCGCACCGCGCTGGTCCGCGCCACCACACGCCCCCGGTGCACCACCACCCGGCTGTACGCCAGTGAGAGCACCCCCGCGAGCCCGGAACCGCGCACCGCGAGCAGTTCGGCCGGGAAGCCGGCCTCCACCCGTACCTCCGGCAGCCCCATCGCCGCCCGCGCCTGCCCGCTCACCGCGTCGTACGCCGCGCCGGGCTGCTCCCCGCCCTGCGTGACGAGCAGATACGCGGCCTCCAACGGATCTCCGCGCCCCACCGGGTTCGCCACATCCCGCATCGCCCCGCTGCCCGCAGCGACCCGTACGCCCGCCGCCCGCAGCAGTCGCACCGGAGCCGCGCCCGCCCGCCGGTGTGTCGAGCCGCAGCCGCCCTGCGGTAGACAGACCACCGTGATACCGGCTGCCGCGAGCTGGTCCGCCGCCCGCGCCGCCCTTTCCTGCGACAGCTTCGCCAGTCCCGCGCACGGCCCCACCGCGACCCCCGGCCGCAGACCGCCCGCCATCGCCGCGAGCCGCGCGAGCCTGGCGGGGTCGTCACCCTCCGTATGCAGATCGACGGCGCAGCCGTGCTCGGCCGCGACCTCCAGAACGGCCTCCACATACCCCGTCGGGTCCGGGTCGAGGTCGGGGCAGCCGCCGACCACGGGGGCGCCCATCTTCACCGCGTCGCGGAGCATCGCCAGCCCGTCCGCCCCGGCCGCACCGGTGAGCACCCGCGGTACGGCGACGGCGCTGAGGTCGGTCAGGCCGCGCAGCGTCCGCCCGGCCTGGAGCACGGCCTCGAGCGAGCTCAGCCCCTGCACGTCGCCGATCCGCACATGGGAGCGCAGCGCCGTCGCGCCGTGTCCCAGCTGCAGCAGCGCGGCCTCGGTGGTGCGCCGCTGGACATCCGCCGGGGCGTACGAGACGGGCCCGTCCGCGTCGGCGGTGAGGGCCGTGTCGCTGTGGGCATGCGGCTCGGCGGGCGCCGGCAGCAGCAGATAGCCGGCGAGATCGACGCGCCTGCCGGCGGCCGCGCCCCCGGCGCGCTCCAGGCTCCCGGCCGTGCCGACGGCCTCGATGCGCCCGCCGCTGAGCCGTACGTCCACGGTCCGGCCGTCCGCGAGTCCGGCGCCGCACAGCAGCAGCGCAGCGGCGTCCGGGCCGGAACCGTCGCGTCTCGGGGGTTGCTGCGGGTGGCTCTCGGGCATCGTGCTCCCTGGGGTGTTCGGGGGCCCGTGGTCGTCCTCCTGGGGGGACGCGCCGCCAAGATCACGCAGCGCGGGACGAGCCTAAGGCGCGGCCGCTGCGGCATCGAGGAGGAGCCGAATAGTCGTACTGCTGTGGTGGCCATGAGGCATGGCAGGACGCTCCGATACGGATTTCACGTTCGGCTGCCGACCGTGTAATGTCTTCATCGCTCGCCCCAATAGCTCAGTCGGCAGAGCGTCTCCATGGTAAGGAGAAGGTCTACGGTTCGATTCCGTATTGGGGCTCTGATGTGCGAGTGTCCCGCCCTCGGGCGGGGTACGCACGCATCAAAGCGGTGTAGCTCAGTCGGTAGAGCAAGCGGCTCATAATCGCTGTGTCACCGGTTCAAGTCCGGTCACCGCTACTGACAGTAGCCGATTGTGGGGTCGGTCCTCCGATCGGCTACTCTTTTCTGCGTTCATCCATCCGTCCGGCAAGGAGCACTCACGTGGCTGCCACCGACGTCCGCCCGAAGATCACGCTGGCCTGCGTGGAGTGCAAGGAGCGGAACTACATCACCAAGAAGAACCGGCGTAACGACCCGGACCGTCTTGAGATGAAGAAGCACTGCCCGCGCTGCAACGCGCACACCGCGCACCGCGAGACGCGATAAAACCGGCTCGTACGCGAGGCCGTCCCCATGCTGGGGGCGGCCTCGCGTCGTTGGCCCCGTTCCATCGACACAGGCCCTTCTGGCCATTGCCGCACTACAGGGAGAGCAGATGGCGCTCGACCAGTCGTTCGTCGGGCGGTCCTACCCGCCCACCCCGCCGTACGAGGTCGCCCGGGAGAAGATCCGTGAGTTCGCCGAGGCGATCGGGGACGCCAATCCGGTCTACACCGACCCGGACGCGGCCAAGGAGTTCGGCCACCCGGATGTGATCGCCCCGCCGACTTTCGTGTTCGCGATCACCTTCAAGGCGGCCGGACAGGTCATCGAGGACCCCGCCCTCGGCCTGGACTACAGCCGGGTCGTCCACGGCGACCAGAAGTTCGTCCAGACCCGCCCCGTGCGCGCCGGTGACCGTCTCTCGGTCACCTCTTTTATTGAATCGATCAAATCCCTCGCCGGAAACGATGTGTTGTCGATCCGCGGCGAGGTGTACGACGACAGCGGCGAACATGTCGTCACCGCGCACACGAAGCTGGTGGCCCGCGCCGCCGAGGAGGCCTGATGACCGCGACGATCTCCTACGACGACGTCGAGGTCGGCACGGAACTGCCCGCGCAGACCTTCCCGGTGACCCGCGAGACGCTGGTCCGCTACGCGGGGGCCTCCGGCGACTTCAATCCGATCCACTGGAACGAGAAGTTCGCCAAGGAGGTCGGTCTCCCCGACGTCATCGCGCATGGCATGTTCACGATGGCCGAGGCGATCCGTGTCGTCACCGACTGGGCCGGGGACCCGGGTGCCGTCGTCGAATACGGGGTGCGCTTCACCAAGCCCGTCGTGGTCCCCGACGACGGCCGCGGGGCGGCCATCGAGGTCAGCGCCAAGGTCGCCGCCAAACTGGACGACCGTACGGTCCGGGTCGACCTGACCGCGGTCAGCGCGGGCCAGAAGGTGCTGGGCATGTCCCGCGCCCTGGTCCGCCTCGCCTGAGCCGCAGCTCGGCCCGCCCGTTCGGGTGCACGGGCGGGGGCACGGAGCGTCCGTGGGTCCCTTACGCATGGCTGGGTCCGGAAGGCCGGTGAGGGAGCTGGCGAACGCGCCCCCGCAGCAGCCCACGCGGGAGCGGGCGAGGGATTCGTCCGCACGAGTACGCGTAGGGCCCTGCGGGAGCACCGTGCAGGGGCATGTGTGGGAGTCCGTGCGGAAGATAGCGACGTGTCCGTTCCGGTACCCGGAGGCGCGTCCGGGACGCGCCGTGCCGCGGCTCGTGGGGGAGCGCGTGCGGCGTCTCGTGCAGCGGCTCGTCCAGGATCGGCGCAGCCGGCCGGCTCTCGCTCGCGGACGGCCGCCGGGGAGTACCGAGGATTTCCCCCCGGCGCGCTCCCCGTACGCTTGGCGCGTGCAGGAACTCCACGACGCCCCCCTCGCCCCGCTGACCACGTTCCGGCTCGGCGGCCCCGCCGCCCGCCTCGTCACCGCCACCACGGACGACGAGGTGATCGCCGCGGTCCGCGAAGCCGACGCGACCGCGACGCCCCTCCTGGTCATCGGCGGCGGCAGCAACCTCGTCATCAGCGACAAGGGCTTTGAGGGCACCGCCCTGCGCATCGCCACCCCCGGCTTCGACCTCGCGGGCAGCCGCCTCGAGCTCGCGGCCGGCGAGAACTGGTCGGACGCGGTCGCGCGGACCGTCGCGGCAGGTTTCGCCGGTATCGAATGCCTCGCCGGAATCCCCGGCTCCGCAGGTGCGACCCCGATCCAGAACGTCGGCGCCTACGGCCAGGAGGTCTCCTCCGTCATCACCGAGGTCGTCGCCTACGACCGACGGACGGACGCGACGGTGACCATCCCGAACGCCGACTGCGGCTTCTCCTACCGGCACAGCCGCTTCAAGGCCGATCCCACCCGCTACGTGGTCCTCCGCGTCCGCTTCGCGCTCGAGGACGCCGAAGGCCTGTCCGCCCCGGTCACATACGCCGAACTCGCCCGTTCCCTCGGTGTCGAGCCCGGCGACCGCGTTCCGGCCGCCACCGCCCGCGAGGCCGTCCTGAAGCTCCGCTCCGGCAAGGGCATGGTCCTGGACGCCGATGACCACGACACCTGGTCCGCCGGCTCCTTCTTCACCAATCCGATCCTCACCACGGGCGAACACACGGTCTTTCTCGCCCGCGTCCACGAGCGCCTCGGCCCGGACACGGTGCCGCCCGCCTACCCGGCGGGTGACGGCCGCATCAAGACGTCCGCGGCCTGGCTGATCGACAAGGCGGGTTTCACCAAGGGGTACGGCACGGGCCCCGCCCGCATCTCCACCAAGCACACGCTGGCCCTCACCAACCGCGGGGCCGCGACAACCGAGGATCTGCTAGCCCTCGCACGCGAGGTGCGCGACGGCGTCCGCGAGGCCTTCGGCGTCAGTCTCGTCAACGAGCCGGTGACGGTCGGCGTCAGCCTCTGAGTGCGGCACCCGCCGTGCCGCTCCGGTGCGGACCTCCACCCAGCCTGGCCCGGTCGGGCCGTCCCCGCCTCGCGGGCCCGAGGTGCCGTCCCCCGCCCCCGTACGGGACCAGGATCGGGCGCTCCTCGGCGGGCCCCGCGGTGCCGTCCCGGACCCAGCCGGAGCGGACCCGGGCCCCCTGCCGTGCGGAAGCGCCGGAACCGACTGACCGCACCCGTCGCCGGCCCTCCGTCACCGTGGTGTCAGCACCGCGCGCCCCGGCGGAGCCCGCCAGTGCCGCCACCCGCGGGCCGGCCTGGGACTCCACGACACCTGTCCTTCAAGAACCGGGCCCCACGGCCCAAGGCTCGGCCTCGAAGCCCGACCCCGCTGCGACCGCGCCTCGAGCCCGCCGAGGCGGCCCCCTCGAGCCCGTCCCTGCCCCGCAGTCGCCCAAGACCGCAGTCGCCGAGACCGGAGTCGTCCTTCTACGACTCCCCGAGCCAGTCCGCGATCCCGTCGAGCAGTCGCTCCCGGATCTCCGCAGGCGCGGCCGACCCCCGTACCGACTGCCGTGCCAGCTCCGCCAGCTCGGCGTCCGTGAAGTCGTGGTGCTCCCGTGCCAGGTCGTACTGGGCCGCCAGCCGCGTCCCGAACAGCAGTGGGTCGTCCGCGCCCAGCGCCATCGGCACGCCCGCCTCGAACAGCGTCCGCAGCGGTACGTCCTCCGGCTTCTCGTAGACGCCCAGCGCCACGTTCGACGACGGACAGACCTCGCAGGTCACCCCGCGCTCGGCCAGCTTCCGCAGCAGCCGCGGGTCCTCCGCCGCCCGCACGCCGTGTCCGATCCGCCCCGCGTCCAGGTCGTCGAGACAGTCCCGCACACTGCCGGGCCCCGACAGCTCGCCTCCGTGCGGCGCCGCCAGCAGACCGCCGTCCCGGGCGATCGCGAAGGCCCGGTCGAAGTCCCGTGCGAACCCGCGCCGCTCGTCGTTCGAGAGCCCGAAGCCCACGACCCCGCGCTCGGCGTACCGGACCGCGAGCCGTGCCAGGGTCCGCGCGTCCAGCGGATGCTTCGTACGGTTCGCCGCGACCAGCACCCGCATACCGATCCCGGTGGCGCGCGAGGCGCTCTCCACGGCGTCGAGGATGATCTCCATCGCGGGGATCAGCCCACCGAGCCGTGGCGCGTACGAGGTGGGGTCGACCTGGATCTCCAGCCAGCCGGATCCGTCCCGCAGGTCCTCCTCCGCCGCCTCCCGGACGAGCCGCTGGATGTCCTCGGGCGATCTGAGGCAGGACCGTGCGATGTCGTACAGCCGCTGGAAACGGAACCACCCGCGCTCATCGGTGGCCCGCAGCTTCGGCGGTTCGCCGCCGTTCAGGGCCTCCGGGAGGTGGACGCCGTACTTGTCGGCGAGCTCCAGCAGGGTGCCGGGCCGCATCGACCCGGTGAAATGCAGATGCAGATGGGCCTTCGGCAGCTGACGGACATCGCGCACGCTCTCCATCCCAGGATCCTGCCGCATCCGGCGGCCGGCGGGGTAGGGCATTGCCCGATCGAGGGGTTGCCCACAGAAGCGTTCGACCCAGCGGCCCCGACCGGCCAGCCCCGACCGCCGGCCCCGACCGGCCCGCGCGGTCGGACCCGCGGAGCCGGATCCCCTACGCAGGCCCGCGCAGGCGGACCCGCCTCCGGACAGCCCGCTCCGCAGAGGCCCCTCCGCAGACCCGTCGCCGCAGAGGCCCTCCAAACGCCCGCGGGCTTCCGGCCGAAGCCGGAAGCCCGCGGCACACAGCCATGCGGAGGGGCGCTACGCGCGCGCCTCACCCAGCAGCTTCTGGAGCCGCGACACGCCCTCGACCAGGTCCTCGTCGCCCAGTGCGTACGACAGGCGCAGGTAGCCCGGCGTGCCGAAAGCCTCGCCCGGCACCACCGCGACCTCGGCCTCCTCCAGGATGACCTCGGCCAGCTCCACGCTCGTCCGCGGCCGCTTGCCCCGGATCTCCTTGCCGAGCAGTTCCTTCACCGTCGGGTAGACGTAGAAGGCACCCTCCGGCTCCGGGCACGTCACGCCGTCGATCTCGTTCAGCATCCGCACGATGGTCCGGCGCCGCCGGTCGAAGGCCTCGCCCATCCGCCGCACGGCGTCCAGGTCACCCGAGACGGCGGCGAGCGCCGCGACCTGGGCCACGTTGGAGACATTCGAGGTGGCGTGCGACTGCAGGTTGGTCGCGGCCTTGATCACGTCCTGGGGAGCGATGACCCACCCGACCCGCCAGCCGGTCATGGCGTACGTCTTGGCGACACCGTTGACCACGATGCACTTGTCACGCAGCTCCGGTACGACGACCGGCAGCGAGGAGAACTCCGCGTCCCCGTACACCAGGTGTTCGTAGATCTCGTCCGTCATCACCCACAGGCCGTGCTCGGCGGCCCAGCGGCCGATCTCCTCGACCTGCTCGCGCGAGTAGACGGCACCCGTCGGGTTGGAGGGGGAGACGAACAGCACCACCTTCGTACGGTCCGTACGGGCGGCCTCCAGCTGCTCCACGGAGACGCGGTAGCCGGTGGTCTCGTCGGCGACGACGTCCACCGGGACGCCGCCCGCCAGCCGGATCGACTCGGGGTAGGTCGTCCAGTACGGCGCCGGGACGATGACCTCGTCACCCGGGTCGAGGACCGTGGCGAACGCCTCGTAGATCGCCTGCTTGCCGCCGTTGGTGACCAGGACCTGCGCCGGCTCGATCTCGTAGCCGGAGTCGCGGAGGGTCTTGGCGACGATCGCGGCCTTGAGCTCGGGGAGGCCGCCGGCCGGGGTGTAGCGGTGGTACTTCGGGTTGCGGGCGGCCTCCACCGCAGCCTCGACGATGTAGTCGGGCGTGGGGAAGTCGGGCTCGCCCGCGCCGAAACCGATCACGGGGCGGCCGGCGGCCTTGAGGGCCTTGGCCTTCGCGTCCACGGCCAGGGTGGCGGACTCGGAGATCGCGCCGATACGGGCCGAGACCCGTCGGTCCGTGGGGCCGGGCGCGGATTCGGGGGTGTGTGCGGGTGGAGTAGCAGCGCTCATAACAGCATCGTCGCAGACCACGGCGAGACCTGGCACAGGGGTTTGCGGCCGGGATCCGGCAGTACCTGTTCGACGCCCAGCCCGCGAACACGTACACTCACTCGTCGTTGGCCTTCACCGGCCGCTCCACCCTGCGCACTCCGTGCACCCGGGCGGATGCGGTACGTTGGGGGCACACAAAGGGTCGTAGCTCAATTGGTAGAGCACTGGTCTCCAAAACCAGCGGTTGGGGGTTCAAGTCCCTCCGGCCCTGCTACACACACCTTCGCCAGGATGTGTGCGCATGTACGTACGAAATGCATCGCCGTGCGGCTCCACCGGGCGCGGCACGGCCACGACCCGGGATTCAGGTGAGGACGAGTGACGGCAGCCCCTGGCTCCACCGCGACGCCTGAAAGCGGTCGTCCCGAAGACGAGGACGAGTTTCCGGCCAAGAAGAGCCGTCGCGGCGGAAAGCGTGGGAAGAAGGGCCCCATGGCCCGGCTCGCGCTGTTCTACCGACAGATCATCGCGGAACTGCGCAAGGTCGTCTGGCCCACGCGCAGCCAGCTGACGACTTATACGACAGTCGTCATTGTCTTCGTTGTCATCATGATCGGTCTTGTAACCGTGATTGACTATGGATTCTCCGAGGCCGTCAAGTACGTCTTCGGCTGATCCCGCGGAGGGCGCCCGCGAGGTTTTCCTCCGCCTGTTCCACCCATTGAAGCCAGGAAGAAGCAGCCACCGTGTCTGACCCGAACCTGAACGACGCCGTCGAGCCCGTCGAGGGCGAAGAGGCTGCGGCGACGGCCGAGGCGGCCGTGGATGCCCCGGACACGGTCGATGAGGACCGGCTCGACGACGACGCACTGGACATCGTCGAAGGTGCCGACGAGGTCGACCTCGCCGAAGCTGCCGACGCCGCCGTGGGGGAGTCGGCCGAGAAGGCCGCCCTGCACATCGAGGACGACGCCGCCGCGCTCGCCGAGACCGACGAGGACGCCACCGCCGCCGGTGAGGAGGAGGCTCCGGCCGACCCGGTCGCGGCCCTCCGTGAGGAACTGCGCACCCTCCCGGGCGAGTGGTACGTGATCCACACCTACGCGGGTTACGAGAACCGCGTGAAGACCAACCTCGAGCAGCGTGCCGTATCGCTCAACGTCGAGGACTACATCTTCCAGGCCGAGGTGCCGCAGGAAGAGGTCGTCCAGATCAAGAACGGCGACCGCCGCACCGTCCGTCAGAACAAGCTCCCCGGCTACGTGCTGGTGCGCATGGACCTGACGAACGAGTCGTGGGGCGTCGTCCGGAACACCCCGGGCGTCACCGGCTTCGTGGGCAACGCCTACGACCCGTACCCGCTGACGCTGGACGAGATCGTCAAGATGCTCGCCCCGGAGGCCGAGGAGGCCGCCGCGAAGCAGGCCGCCGAGGAGGCCGGTGTCCCGGCGCCGAGCCGCAAGGTCGAGGTCCAGGTGCTGGACTTCGAGGTCGGCGACTCCGTCACCGTCACCGACGGCCCGTTCGCGACCCTCCAGGCGACGATCAACGAGATCAACGCCGACTCGAAGAAGGTCAAGGGCCTCGTCGAGATCTTCGGTCGCGAGACCCCGGTCGAGCTGAGCTTCGACCAGATCCAGAAGAACTGAGTCTCCGGACCCGGTTCTCCGGACCATCCGCCACCGACCAGGTCAGACCGGCTCTCGGCGTTCCCTCGTGGAATGCCGGGGGACTGTCTGACCTGCTCGGTTTTTGGCCGCACAGCTATACCCGCTATCGTTGTGCGGTATGCCTCCATCCGGATGATCCGGTTCGGAGGCGAAGAAACTCTCACTAGGACCCGGAGAGAGCATGCCTCCCAAGAAGAAGAAGGTCACGGGGCTGATCAAGCTCCAGATCCAGGCCGGTGCCGCCAACCCGGCTCCGCCGGTCGGCCCCGCGCTGGGCCAGCACGGCGTCAACATCATGGAGTTCTGCAAGGCCTACAACGCCGCGACCGAGTCGCAGCGTGGCATGGTCGTGCCGGTGGAGATCACGGTCTACGAGGACCGCTCCTTCACCTTCATCACCAAGACTCCGCCGGCCGCGAAGCTGATCCTCAAGGCCGCGGGTGTGGAGAAGGGCTCCGGCGAGCCGCACAAGACCAAGGTCGCCAAGATCACCCGCGACCAGGTCCGCGACATCGCCACTACCAAGATGCCCGACCTGAACGCCAACGACCTGGACGCCGCCGAGAAGATCATCTCCGGCACCGCCCGCTCCATGGGCATCACGGTCGAGGGCTGACAACCGCACCAACCCGGTGGTGAGGGCTGACAGCCGCACCACCGCTGTGGAGGGGCCACGCGCCGGCCCGTACCACAACTCCAAACGCCACGCGGCGCCAGCCGCATAAGTCACACTGGAGCAGCAGTGAAGCGCAGCAAGACTCTCCGCGCTGCGGACGCCAAGGTCGACGCGGAGCGCCTGTACGCCCCGCTCGAGGCCGTCCGTCTCGCCAAGGAGACCTCCGTTACGAAGTTCGACGCGACCGTCGAGGTCGCCATGCGTCTGGGCGTCGACCCGCGCAAGGCCGACCAGATGGTCCGTGGCACCGTGAACCTTCCGCACGGCACCGGTAAGACCGCCCGGGTCCTGGTCTTCGCGACCGGTGACCGTGCCGAGGCCGCGCGTGCCGCGGGCGCCGACATCGTCGGCGCCGACGAGCTCATCGACGAGGTGTCGAAGGGCCGCCTGGACTTCGACTCCGTCGTCGCCACCCCGGACCTCATGGGCAAGGTCGGCCGTCTGGGCCGCGTGCTCGGCCCCCGTGGTCTGATGCCGAACCCGAAGACCGGCACCGTGACCCCGGACGTGGCCAAGGCCGTGACCGAGATCAAGGGCGGCAAGATCGAGTTCCGTGTCGACAAGCACGCGAACCTCCACTTCATCATCGGCAAGGTCTCCTTCGACGAGACGAAGCTGGTGGAGAACTACGGCGCGGCGCTGGAGGAGGTCCTCCGTCTGAAGCCGTCCGCCGCCAAGGGCCGCTACATCAAGAAGGCGTCCCTGACCACCACCATGGGTCCCGGCATCCCGCTGGACGCCAACCGCACCCGCAACCTCCTCGTCGAGGAGGACCCCGCCTCCGTCTGATCCGGAAGGATCCAGGCAGCGGCGGCGCGTACACGTCGGGCCGGGCCCCGTACCTCCCCGGAGGTACGGGGCCCGGCCCGTTCACGCAACGCCGCCCCCGGCCCAGCCGGGGGGATCGATTTGCCTGCCCGCGGGCGGTCCGCGTAAGCTGCCCGAGTAGCCAAAGACCGCTGGTCGTTGCCGGGTGCCTTGACGGGCATACGGTGGCCGAAGGATCCGCTTCCGCGGACGGCCCGTGCAGGTGAATGAGGATGGAACTCCCGCGAGACCTCCGGGTCCCTGCGGTCGAGTCACGCCCCGTGCACCTGCACCGGGGCGTTTCGCTTTGTGCAGCCCCCTTCCTGCTTCTCTTCCGAAGGCTCATGACAGAGCCCGGGCGGAGCGAAGCGCAGTGTGCCCGATGTGGGCGGTCCGGCTGCTTTGCTTCCAAAGGCTTGAACAGAGCACGGACGGAGCGAAGAGACGTGTCGCGGCTGATCGGAAGGTCAGTCGAGGATCATCACCCGGAAGGAGGCCGAGGCTCATGGCGAGGCCCGACAAGGCTGCCGCGGTTGCCGAGCTGACGGACAAGTTCCGCAGCTCGAGCGCCGCCGTGCTGACCGAGTACCGCGGTCTCACCGTGGCTCAGCTCAAGGAGCTGCGCCGTTCGCTCGGTGAGAACGCCCAGTACGCCGTGGTGAAGAACACGCTGACCAAGATTGCGGCCAATGAGGCCGGGATCAACCAGCTCGACGACCTGTTCGCGGGTCCGACGGCTGTTGCCTTCGTCACCGGTGACCCGGTGGAGTCGGCCAAGGGTCTCCGTGACTTCGCCAAGGAAAACCCGAACCTCATCATCAAGGGCGGTGTCCTTGACGGCAAGGCGCTGTCCGCCGATGAGATCAAGAAGCTCGCGGACCTCGAGTCCCGCGAGGTGCTGCTCGCCAAGCTTGCCGGTGGCATGAAGGCGTCCATGGCCAAGGCCGCGGCGACCTTCCAGGCCCCGCTCTCGAAGTTCGTCCGCACCGCGGACGCCCTTCGCGGCAAGGTCGAGCAGGGCGGTGCCGGTACGCCGGCTCCCGCCGAGGCCGAGGCGGCGGAGTAACTCTCCTCGTTCGGTCGCAGCGGGCCCGTACGCCCGCCGACATGTACATCCGGCACCAGCCGAATTAGTGGAAGGACCGCCACCATGGCGAAGCTCAGCCAGGACGAGCTGCTCGAGCAGTTCAGCGAGATGACCCTCATCGAGCTCTCCGAGTTCGTGAAGGCCTTCGAGGAGAAGTTCGACGTCGAGGCCGCCGCCCCGGTCGCCGTCGCCGCCGCCGGCGCCCCGGGTGCCCCGGCCGCCGAGGCCGCCGAGGAGAAGGACGAGTTCGACGTCGTCCTCACCGGCGCCGGCGACAAGAAGATCCAGGTCATCAAGGTCGTGCGTGAGCTGACCTCCCTGGGTCTGAAGGAGGCCAAGGACCTCGTCGACGGCACTCCGAAGCCGGTCCTCGAGAAGGTCAGCAAGGAGGCCGCCGAGAAGGCTGCCGAGTCCCTCAAGGCCGCCGGCGCGGCTGTCGAGGTCAAGTGACCTTCCGGGTCATCTGACACCGGACCCTGGGGCCGCGGGGGCGTCGGACACCGGCGCCACCACCCCGGTGAACCCGGTCGTATCGAGAGCGATCACCCATAAGGTTGGTCGCTCTCGGTCGTTCCCGCAGCGGTTCCCTTGCCTCTCGCCCAGCGGCGGGTATGGTGATCTTCGTTGTCCGGCCTGAGGGCCCCGCGAGGATCCCGCCGGGGTGGGGGGCCTTGACGAACGGCACGCAGCGCGCAATTCTCAGGACGCGTCTTCCGCCGATCCAGGATCCGAGGCATGGATCGCAGACGAAGAGGGAAGTATCGATTTGCGCTTCCAGCGCGTGGCTTGCCGCAGGATGAAGAACAACGAGGGGGCGACCCCTCACCGGAGGGAGAGATTGGCTCTGCCGGTCTCCACGAATCCGCTCTGGACATCAGTGGGCCAAGTGGCTACACTGACCCTTTGCGCTGCCTGTTAGCTGCTCCCTGCCCGTCACCAGGGGCACGCCCACGTTCGAGCATTACTGAATGAAGATCCCTCACCTGGGATTTCTCTCTGTGTGTGCGGACTGGACCGGTACGCGCGTAGTGAGTCCGAGCCCTCGGAAGGACCCCCTCTTGGCCGCCTCGCGCAACGCCTCGACTGCCAATACGAACAACGGCGCCAGCACCGCCCCGCTGCGCATCTCCTTTGCGAAGATCAAGGAGCCCCTCGAGGTTCCGAACCTCCTTGCGCTGCAAACCGAGAGCTTCGACTGGCTGCTCGGCAATGCCGCCTGGAAGGCTCGTGTCGAGTCGGCCCTGGAGAGTGGACAGGACGTCCCCACCAAGTCCGGTCTGGAGGAGATCTTCGAAGAGATCTCGCCGATCGAGGACTTCTCCGGGTCGATGTCGCTGACCTTCCGCGATCACCGCTTCGAGCCGCCGAAGAACTCCATCGACGAGTGCAAGGAGCGCGACTTCACGTACGCGGCGCCGCTCTTCGTCACCGCCGAGTTCACCAACAACGAGACCGGTGAGATCAAGTCCCAGACGGTCTTCATGGGCGACTTCCCGCTCATGACCCCCAAGGGCACCTTCTGCATCAATGGCACCGAGCGTGTCGTCGTGTCGCAGCTGGTCCGCTCGCCGGGCGTCTACTTCGACAGCTCCATCGACAAGACGTCCGACAAGGACATCTTCTCGGCCAAGGTCATCCCGTCCCGGGGTGCCTGGCTGGAGCTCGAGGTCGACAAGCGCGACATGGTCGGTGTCCGCATCGACCGCAAGCGCAAGCAGTCCGTGACCGTGCTCCTGAAGGCTCTCGGCTGGACCACCGAGCAGATCCTCGAGGAGTTCGGCCAGTACGAGTCGATGCGCGCCACCCTGGAGAAGGACCACACCCAGGGCCAGGACGACGCGCTGCTCGACATCTACCGCAAGCTGCGTCCGGGGGAGCCGCCGACGCGCGAGGCCGCGCAGACCCTGCTCGAGAACCTCTACTTCAACCCCAAGCGCTACGACCTCGCGAAGGTCGGCCGCTACAAGGTGAACAAGAAGCTCGGCGGGGACGAGCCGCTCGACGCGGGCGTGCTGACCACGGACGATGTCATCGCGACCATCAAGTACCTGGTCAAGCTGCACGCCGGTGAGACCGAGACGATCGGTGAGAACGGCCAGACGATCGTCGTCGAGACCGACGACATCGACCACTTCGGCAACCGTCGTCTGCGCAACGTCGGCGAGCTCATCCAGAACCAGGTCCGTACGGGTCTGGCCAGGATGGAGCGTGTCGTCCGCGAGCGGATGACCACCCAGGACGTCGAGGCGATCACGCCGCAGACCCTGATCAACATCCGGCCGGTCGTCGCCTCCATCAAGGAGTTCTTCGGCACCAGCCAGCTGTCGCAGTTCATGGACCAGACCAACCCGCTGTCGGGCCTGACCCACAAGCGCCGTCTGTCGGCGCTGGGCCCCGGTGGTCTGAGCCGTGAGCGGGCGGGCTTCGAGGTCCGTGACGTCCACCCGTCGCACTACGGCCGCATGTGTCCGATCGAGACGCCGGAAGGCCCGAACATCGGTCTGATCGGCTCCCTCGCCTCCTACGGCCGGGTCAATGCGTTCGGCTTCGTCGAGACGCCGTACCGCAAGGTCGTCGAGGGCCAGGTCACCGACGAGGTGCACTACCTGACCGCCGACGAGGAGGACCGCTTCGTCATCGCGCAGGCCAACGCCCCGCTGACGGACGACCTCCGCTTCGCCGAGGGCCGTGTCCTGGTCCGCCGCCGTGGTGGCGAGGTCGACTACATCCCGGGCGACGAGGTCGACTACATGGACGTCTCGCCGCGCCAGATGGTGTCGGTCGCGACCGCCATGATCCCGTTCCTCGAGCACGACGACGCCAACCGCGCGCTCATGGGATCGAACATGATGCGCCAGGCCGTGCCGCTCATCAAGGCCGAGGCCCCGCTGGTCGGCACCGGCATGGAGTACCGCTGCGCGGTCGACGCCGGTGACGTCATCAAGGCCGAGAAGCCCGGCGTGGTCCAGGAGGTCTCCGCGGACTACGTCACCGTCGCCAACGACGACGGCACGTACACCACCTACCGGGTGGCGAAGTTCTCCCGCTCCAACCAGGGCACCTCCTTCAACCAGAAGGTCGTCGTCGACGAGGGCGCGCGCGTCATCGAGGGCCAGGTCCTCGCCGACGGGCCGTCCACGGACGAGGGCGAGATGGCGCTCGGCAAGAACCTCCTCGTGGCGTTCATGCCGTGGGAGGGCCACAACTACGAGGACGCGATCATCCTCAGCCAGCGTCTGGTGCAGGACGACGTCCTCTCCTCGATCCACATCGAGGAGCACGAGGTCGACGCCCGTGACACCAAGCTCGGCCCCGAGGAGATCACCCGGGACATTCCCAACGTCTCCGAGGAGGTCCTCGCGGACCTCGACGAGCGCGGCATCATCCGTATCGGTGCCGAGGTCGTCGCCGGCGACATCCTGGTCGGCAAGGTCACCCCGAAGGGTGAGACCGAGCTGACCCCGGAGGAGCGGCTGCTCCGCGCGATCTTCGGTGAGAAGGCCCGTGAGGTCCGTGACACCTCGCTGAAGGTGCCGCACGGCGAGACCGGCAAGGTCATCGGCGTCCGGGTCTTCGACCGCGAGGAGGGCGACGAGCTGCCCCCGGGCGTGAACCAGCTGGTCCGCGTCTACGTCGCCCAGAAGCGCAAGATCACCGACGGTGACAAGCTCGCCGGCCGTCACGGCAACAAGGGCGTCATCTCGAAGATCCTGCCGGTCGAGGACATGCCGTTCCTGGAGGACGGCACCCCGGTCGACATCATCCTCAACCCGCTGGGTGTCCCGTCCCGAATGAACCCGGGACAGGTCCTGGAGATCCACCTGGGCTGGCTCGCCTCCCAGGGCTGGAAGGTCGAGGGCAACGACGACTGGATGCAGCGCCTCCAGGCGATCGGCGCCGACGAGGTCGCCCCCGGCACCAACGTCGCCACCCCGGTGTTCGACGGTGCGCGCGAGGACGAGATCGCCGGTCTCTTCGAGGCGACGGTCCCGAACCGGGACGGCGAGCGGATGGTCCTTCCGTCCGGCAAGGCACGGCTGTTCGACGGCCGCTCCGGTGAGCCGTTCCCGGACCCGATCTCCGTCGGGTTCATGTACATCCTCAAGCTGCACCACCTGGTCGACGACAAGCTGCACGCCCGGTCGACCGGTCCGTACTCGATGATCACCCAGCAGCCGCTGGGTGGTAAGGCCCAGTTCGGTGGCCAGCGCTTCGGTGAGATGGAGGTGTGGGCGCTGGAGGCATACGGCGCCGCGTACGCCCTCCAGGAGCTGCTGACCATCAAGTCCGACGACGTCACCGGCCGCGTGAAGGTCTACGAGGCCATCGTCAAGGGCGAGAACATCCCTGAGCCCGGCATCCCCGAGTCCTTCAAGGTGCTCATCAAGGAGATGCAGTCCCTGTGCCTCAACGTGGAGGTGCTGTCCTCGGACGGCATGTCCATCGAGATGCGCGACACCGACGAGGACGTCTTCCGCGCTGCGGAGGAGCTCGGCATCGACCTGTCCCGGCGCGAGCCGAGCAGCGTCGAAGAGGTCTGACGGGTCTGGCCGGGACCTCCTCGTGAGGTCCCGGCTAACCCCGGACCCCAGTCAGACCATTGAAGACTCGACCCCGAAAGAGGGATTGACGACAAGTGCTCGACGTCAACTTCTTCGACGAGCTGCGGATCGGCCTCGCCACTGCTGACGACATCCGTCAGTGGTCGCACGGTGAGGTCAAGAAGCCGGAGACCATCAACTACCGCACCCTCAAGCCCGAAAAGGACGGACTCTTCTGCGAGAAGATCTTCGGTCCGACCCGGGACTGGGAGTGCTACTGCGGGAAGTACAAGCGCGTCCGCTTCAAGGGCATCATCTGTGAGCGCTGCGGCGTCGAGGTCACTCGCGCCAAGGTGCGCCGTGAGCGGATGGGCCACATCGAGCTGGCCGCTCCCGTCACGCACATCTGGTACTTCAAGGGCGTTCCGTCGCGGCTGGGCTACCTGCTCGACCTCGCCCCGAAGGACCTCGAGAAGGTCATCTACTTCGCCGCCTACATGATCACGTGGGTGGACGAGGAGCGCCGTACGCGCGACCTGCCCTCGCTGGAGGCCCATGTCTCCGTCGAGCGCCAGCAGGTCGAGCAGCGCCGCGACGCCGACCTGGAGGCCCGTGCCAAGAAGCTCGAGGCCGACCTGGCCGAGCTCGAGGCCGAGGGCGCCAAGGCCGATGTGCGCCGCAAGGTGCGCGAGGGTGCCGAGCGTGAGATGAAGCAGCTGCGCGACCGTGCGCAGCGCGAGATCGACCGTCTCGACGAGGTGTGGAGCCGCTTCAAGAACCTCAAGGTCCAGGACCTCGAGGGTGACGAGCTGCTCTACCGCGAGCTGCGTGACCGCTTCGGCACGTACTTCGACGGCTCCATGGGCGCCGCCGCCCTGCAGAAGCGCCTGGAGACCTTCAACCTCGACGAGGAGGCCGAGCGCCTCCGCGAGATCATCCGGACCGGCAAGGGCCAGAAGAAGACCCGTGCGCTCAAGCGCCTCAAGGTCGTCTCCGCCTTCCTGCAGACCAGCAACAGCCCCAAGGGCATGGTGCTGGACTGCGTTCCGGTGATCCCGCCGGACCTGCGTCCGATGGTGCAGCTGGACGGTGGCCGCTTCGCGACCTCCGACCTGAACGACCTGTACCGCCGTGTCATCAACCGGAACAACCGCCTCAAGCGGCTTCTCGACCTCGGCGCCCCCGAGATCATCGTGAACAACGAGAAGCGGATGCTGCAGGAGGCCGTCGACGCGCTGTTCGACAACGGCCGCCGCGGCCGTCCGGTGACCGGTCCGGGCAACCGCCCGCTGAAGTCGCTGTCCGACATGCTCAAGGGCAAGCAGGGCCGCTTCCGTCAGAACCTGCTCGGTAAGCGCGTCGACTACTCGGCCCGTTCGGTCATCGTCGTCGGCCCGCAGCTCAAGCTGCACCAGTGCGGTCTGCCGAAGGCGATGGCGCTGGAGCTCTTCAAGCCGTTCGTGATGAAGCGCCTGGTGGACCTCAACCACGCGCAGAACATCAAGTCGGCGAAGCGCATGGTCGAGCGTGGCCGTACGGTCGTGTACGACGTGCTGGAAGAGGTCATCGCCGAGCACCCGGTGCTGCTCAACCGTGCGCCGACCCTGCACCGTCTGGGCATCCAGGCCTTCGAGCCGCAGCTGGTCGAGGGCAAGGCCATTCAGATTCACCCGCTCGTCTGCACCGCGTTCAACGCGGACTTCGACGGTGACCAGATGGCCGTACACCTGCCGCTGTCCGCGGAGGCCCAGGCCGAGGCCCGCATCCTGATGCTGTCCTCGAACAACATCCTCAAGCCGGCGGACGGCCGTCCGGTCACCATGCCGACGCAGGACATGGTGCTCGGTCTGTTCTTCCTCACCACCGACGAGGAGGAGCGCGAGGTCGTCGGTGAGGGCCGGTCCTTCGGCTCCACCGCCGAGGCGATCATGGCGTTCGACGCCCGGGAGCTCTCGCTCCAGGCGAAGGTCGACATTCGCTTCCCGATCGGCACCGTCCCGCCGCGTGGCTGGACCCCGCCGGTTCCGGAGGAGGGTGAGCCGGAGTGGCAGCAGGGTGACAGCTTCCGGCTGCGGACGACCCTGGGCCGTGCGCTCTTCAACGAGCTGCTGCCCGAGGACTACCCGTTCGTGGACTACTCGGTGGGCAAGAAGCAGCTCTCCGAGATCGTCAACGACCTGGCCGAGCGCTACCCCAAGGTCATCGTGGCGGCGACGCTCGACAACCTGAAGGCGGCGGGCTTCCACTGGGCCACCCGTTCCGGTGTCACCGTGGCCATCTCCGACGTCGTCGTCCCGGCGGCGAAGAAGGAGATCGTCGCGGGCTACGAGGCGCAGGACGAGAAGGTCCAGAAGCAGTACGAGCGCGGTCTGATCACCAAGGACGAGCGCACGCAGGAGCTCATCGCGATCTGGACCAAGGCGACCAACGAGGTCGCCGAGGCGATGAACGCGAACTTCCCGAAGACGAACCCCATCTTCATGATGGTCGACTCGGGTGCGCGCGGAAACATGATGCAGATGCGTCAGATCGCGGGTATGCGTGGTCTGGTGTCCAACGCGAAGAACGAGACCATCCCGCGGCCCATCAAGGCGTCGTTCCGTGAGGGTCTCTCCGTGCTGGAGTACTTCATCTCCACCCACGGTGCCCGTAAGGGTCTCGCGGACACCGCTCTGCGTACCGCCGACTCGGGTTACCTGACCCGTCGTCTGGTGGACGTCTCGCAGGACGTGATCATTCGCGAGGAGGACTGCGGCACCGAGCGCGGCCTCAAGCTGACGATCGCCTCCAAGGACGCCGAGGGCGTGCTCCGCAAGGCGGACGACGTCGAGACCAGCGTGTACGCCCGTATGCTCGCCGAGGATGTCGTCGTCGACGGCAAGGTGATCGCGCCGGCCAATGTCGACCTGGGCGATGTCCTCATCGACCAGCTCGTGCGGCACGGCGTCGAGACGGTCAAGACCCGCTCGGTCCTGACCTGCGAGTCCGCGGTCGGCACCTGTGCGTACTGCTACGGCCGTTCGCTGGCCACCGGCAAGCTGGTCGACATCGGTGAGGCCGTCGGCATCATCGCGGCCCAGTCCATTGGTGAGCCCGGTACCCAGCTGACGATGCGTACCTTCCACACCGGTGGTGTGGCCGGTGACGACATCACCCAGGGTCTGCCCCGTGTCGTCGAGCTCTTCGAGGCTCGTACGCCCAAGGGTGTCGCCCCGATCTCGGAGGCGGCGGGCCGCGTCCGGATCGAGGAGACCGAGAAGACCAAGAAGCTGGTCGTCACCCCGGACGACGGCTCCGACGAGACGGCGTACCCGATCTCGAAGCGTGCCCGTCTGCTGGTGGGCGAGGGTGACCACGTCGAGGTGGGCCAGAAGCTCACCGTGGGTGCCACCAACCCGCACGACGTGCTGCGGATCCTCGGCCAGCGCGCTGTCCAGGTCCACCTGGTCGGCGAGGTGCAGAAGGTCTACAACTCGCAGGGTGTGTCGATCCACGACAAGCACATCGAGATCATCATCCGGCAGATGCTGCGCCGGGTGACGATCATCGAGTCCGGCGACGCGGAGCTGCTGCCGGGCGAGCTCGTGGAGCGCTCGCGCTTCGAGGGTGAGAACCGTCGTGTGGTGCAGGAAGGCGGCCACCCGGCCTCCGGCCGTCCGCAGCTGATGGGTATCACCAAGGCCTCGCTGGCGACCGAGTCGTGGCTGTCGGCGGCGTCCTTCCAGGAGACGACCCGGGTGCTCACCGACGCGGCGATCAATGCCAAGTCGGACTCCCTGATCGGCCTCAAGGAGAACGTGATCATCGGTAAGCTCATCCCGGCCGGTACGGGTCTGTCCCGCTACCGCAACATCCGGGTCGAGCCGACCGAGGAGGCGAAGGCCGCGATGTACTCGGCCGTCGGTTACGACGACATCGACTACTCGCCCTTCGGCACGGGCTCCGGCCAGGCGGTCCCGCTGGAGGACTACGACTACGGCCCGTACAACCAGTAGGAGCCGGTCGAACGCTCACAGGGCGGCCATCCCGCGAGGGGTGGCCGCCCTGCGGCGTTCCATGGGGGCGGTCGTCACCCTCGTCCACGGCTCGTACCCACGGCCTCGAGGCGGGAGGGGACAAGTCCGGCGTGTCGGGGCCGACGGCATTTGTTTTGACCGAAGTCGATGAGGTAGGTACGCTCAGACCTTGTGCCTGGGGTGTGCCCGGGTTCTTGTGCGTGCAGTCCCCCGCCTTCGGCCGGAGAGTGCACCCAGCACGGGATACCGAGGCCGATACGCCGATCACATGCGCTTCTTCCGTTCGCGGGAAACGTATGGGGTCCGCGACACACCCGACCACGTGGGTCGGACAATCCTCAGGTTAGCTTTACTAGACGGCACACAGAAACCGGAGAAACGGTGCCTACGATCCAGCAGCTGGTCCGCAAGGGCCGGCAGGACAAGGTCGAGAAGAACAAGACGCCCGCACTCGAGGGTTCCCCTCAGCGCCGCGGCGTCTGCACGCGCGTGTTCACCACCACCCCGAAGAAGCCGAACTCGGCCCTGCGTAAGGTCGCGCGTGTGCGTCTGACCAGCGGGATCGAGGTCACCGCTTACATCCCGGGTGAGGGGCACAACCTGCAGGAGCACTCCATCGTGCTCGTGCGTGGCGGTCGTGTGAAGGACCTGCCGGGTGTTCGTTACAAGATCATCCGCGGTTCGCTCGACACCCAGGGTGTCAAGAACCGCAAGCAGGCCCGCAGCCGCTACGGCGCCAAGAAGGAGAAGTAAGAATGCCTCGTAAGGGCCCCGCCCCGAAGCGCCCGGTCATCATCGACCCGGTCTACGGCTCTCCTCTTGTCACCTCGCTGATCAACAAGGTGCTGCTGAACGGCAAGCGTTCCACCGCCGAGCGCATCGTGTACGGCGCCATGGAGGGTCTGCGCGAGAAGACCGGCAACGACCCGGTCATCACGCTCAAGCGCGCGCTCGAGAACATCAAGCCGACGCTCGAGGTCAAGTCCCGCCGTGTCGGTGGCGCCACCTACCAGGTGCCGGTCGAGGTCAAGCCCGGCCGCGCCTCCACCCTCGCTCTCCGCTGGCTCGTGGGCTACTCCCGCGCCCGTCGTGAGAAGACCATGACCGAGCGCCTCATGAACGAGCTGCTGGACGCCAGCAACGGTCTGGGCGCCTCCGTCAAGCGTCGCGAGGACACCCACAAGATGGCCGAGTCCAACAAGGCCTTCGCGCACTACCGCTGGTAGTCGCTACCCCATCGAGATCCGAGAGAAGACTGAGCCATATGGCCACCACTTCACTTGACCTGGCCAAGGTCCGCAACATCGGGATCATGGCCCACATCGACGCGGGCAAGACGACCACCACCGAGCGGATCCTGTTCTACACCGGCGTTTCGTACAAGATCGGTGAGGTCCACGACGGCGCCGCCACGATGGACTGGATGGAGCAGGAGCAGGAGCGCGGCATCACCATCACGTCCGCCGCGACGACCTGTCACTGGCCGCTCGAGAACGTCGACCACACCATCAACATCATCGACACCCCGGGCCACGTCGACTTCACGGTCGAGGTGGAGCGCTGCCTGCGCGTCCTCGACGGTGCCGTGACGGTGTTCGACGGTGTCGCCGGTGTCGAGCCCCAGTCCGAGACGGTGTGGCGTCAGGCTGACCGCTACGGCGTCCCCCGCATCTGCTTCATCAACAAGCTCGACCGCACCGGCGCCGAGTTCCACCGCTGCGTCGACATGATCGTCGACCGTCTCGGTGCGACCCCGCTGGTGATGCAGCTCCCGATCGGCGCCGAGGCCGACTTCAAGGGCGTTGTCGACCTCGTCACCATGAAGGCCCTGGTGTGGTCCGCCGAGGCCACCAAGGGCGAGATGTACGACACCGTCGACATCCCGGACACCCACATCGAGGCTGCCGAGGAGTGGCGCGGCAAGCTGCTCGAGGCCGTCGCCGAGAACGACGAAGAGATGATGGAGCTGTACCTCGAGGGCGAGGAGCCCACCGAGGAGCAGCTGTACGCGGCGATCCGCCGTATCACCATCAACTCCGGCAAGGGCGGCGACACCACGGTCACCCCGGTGTTCTGCGGTACCGCGTTCAAGAACAAGGGTGTCCAGCCGCTGCTCGACGCCGTTGTGCGCTACCTGCCCTCCCCGATCGACATCGAGGCGATCGAGGGGCACGCGGTCAGCAACCCGGACGAGGTCGTCACGCGCAAGCCGTCCGAGGACGAGCCGCTGTCCGCGCTGGCGTTCAAGATCGCGAGCGACCCGCACCTCGGCAAGCTCACCTTCGTCCGGGTCTACTCGGGCCGCCTGGAGTCCGGCACGCAGGTGCAGAACTCCGTGAAGGGCAAGAAGGAGCGCATCGGCAAGATCTACCGGATGCACGCGAACAAGCGTGAGGAGATCGACAGCGTGGGTGCCGGCGACATCATCGCCGTCATGGGTCTGAAGCAGACCACCACGGGCGAGACCCTCTGCGACGCGTCGAACCCGGTGATCCTCGAGTCCATGAACTTCCCGGCTCCGGTGATCCAGGTCGCCATCGAGCCGAAGTCCAAGGGCGACCAGGAGAAGCTGGGTGTCGCCATCCAGCGGCTGGCCGAGGAGGACCCGTCCTTCCAGGTCCACACCGACGAGGAGACCGGCCAGACCATCATCGCGGGTATGGGCGAGCTGCACCTCGACGTGCTGGTCGACCGTATGAAGCGGGAGTTCCGGGTCGAGGCCAACGTCGGTAAGCCGCAGGTCGCTTACCGCGAGACGCTCCGTAAGGCCGTCGAGCGGATCGACTACACGCACAAGAAGCAGACTGGTGGTTCCGGCCAGTTCGCGAAGGTGCAGATCGCGCTGGAGCCCCTCGAGGGCGACGGCTACGAGTTCGAGAACAAGGTCACCGGTGGCCGTATCCCGCGGGAGTACATCCCGTCCGTGGACGCGGGCTGCCAGGAGGCCATGGAGTTCGGCGTGCTGGCGGGCTACCCGCTCACCGGCGTGAAGGTGACGCTGATCGACGGCGCCTACCACGACGTCGACTCCTCCGAGCTCGCGTTCAAGATCGCCGGTTCCATGGCGTTCAAGGAGGGTGCTCGCAAGGCGTCGCCGGCTCTGCTGGAGCCGATGATGGCCGTCGAGGTCACCACCCCCGAGGACTACATGGGCGACGTGATCGGCGACATCAACTCCCGTCGTGGTCAGATCCAGTCCATGGAGGACCGGAGCGGCGCCAAGCTCGTCAAGGGTCTGGTTCCGCTGTCGGAGATGTTCGGCTACGTCGGCGACCTGCGCAGCAAGACCTCCGGTCGCGCCAGCTACTCCATGCAGTTCGACTCCTACGCCGAGGTTCCGCGGAACGTGGCCGAGGAGATCATCGCGAAGGCCAAGGGCGAGTAGCACCCGCTGCTCAGCGTTTAGGCTGGAGCAAAGGCATCCGGGCATTCCGTCGCAGACCGCACAGCGGTCCGGGGCGGGCCCGGGCGCCGGCCCCCAAGCGAATACGGCCAAGGGCGTCCCCTCGGGGTCCTGGTCGGTTCGGTAAGACCACCTGAACCCATCCGTAAAGAGCGGGTGGAGTACAGCACCAGTCCACAGGAGGACCCCAGTGGCGAAGGCGAAGTTCGAGCGGACTAAGCCGCACGTCAACATCGGCACCATCGGTCACATCGACCACGGTAAGACCACTCTTACCGCGGCGATCACCAAGGTGCTGCACGACGCGTACCCGGAGCTGAACGAGGCCTCGGCTTTCGACCAGATCGACAAGGCTCCTGAGGAGCGCCAGCGCGGTATTACGATCTCCATCGCGCACGTCGAGTACCAGACCGAGTCGCGTCACTACGCCCACGTTGACTGCCCGGGTCACGCGGACTACATCAAGAACATGATCACCGGTGCGGCGCAGATGGACGGCGCCATCCTCGTGGTCGCCGCCACCGACGGCCCGATGCCGCAGACCAAGGAGCACGTGCTCCTGGCCCGCCAGGTCGGTGTTCCGTACATCGTCGTCGCCCTGAACAAGGCCGACATGGTGGACGACGAGGAGATCCTGGAGCTCGTCGAGCTCGAGGTCCGTGAGCTCCTCTCCGAGTACGAGTTCCCGGGTGACGAGGTTCCGGTCGTCAAGGTCTCGGCGCTCAAGGCGCTCGAGGGCGACAAGGAGTGGGGCGAGTCCGTCCTCAACCTGATGAAGGCCGTCGACGAGTCGATCCCGACTCCGGAGCGTGACGTCGACAAGCCGTTCCTGATGCCGATCGAGGACGTCTTCACCATCACCGGCCGCGGCACGGTCGTCACCGGCCGTATCGAGCGTGGTGTCCTCAAGGTCAACGAGACCGTCGACATCATCGGCATCAAGCAGGACAAGACCACCACCACGGTCACCGGTATCGAGATGTTCCGCAAGCTGCTCGACGAGGGCCAGGCCGGTGAGAACGTCGGTCTGCTGCTCCGCGGCATCAAGCGTGAGGACGTCGAGCGCGGCCAGGTCATCATCAAGCCGGGTTCGGTCACCCCGCACACCGAGTTCGAGGCCCAGGCCTACATCCTGTCGAAGGACGAGGGTGGTCGCCACACCCCGTTCTTCAACAACTACCGCCCGCAGTTCTACTTCCGTACCACGGACGTGACCGGCGTGGTGACCCTCCCCGAGGGCACCGAGATGGTCATGCCGGGCGACAACACCACCATGTCCGTCCAGCTGATCCAGCCGGTCGCCATGGAGGAGGGCCTGAAGTTCGCCATCCGTGAGGGTGGCCGGACCGTCGGCGCCGGCCAGGTCACCAAGATCGTCAAGTAATTGACACGCTGCGTGATCCGGTAGCTCGGCAGAGCGCCTGAGAGGAGCCCCGCCCACCGTCAGGTGGGCGGGGCTCCTTGACAGTTGGGTCCGATTGGCCTTTGGAGTCCCAGGTATGGCACACTGTCCAGGTTGCTCGGTTGAGTGCCGATGCTGCGCGCCTCCCGCCGGGAGGACTGGAAGCGAGTCCCGCAGTACTCGTCGTCCCATGTATTACATCGCGAGATGTAGGGGCGGAAGTACGGGAATCTTCCGGGAAGCGTCAGCGGGGTTCCAGCCAGGCACCCGGTGGGTGTCTTCCCCCGGCCAGCGGTTTCGGCGCCGCGCCCCTTAGCAGGGAAATCCTTTCGGGGTTCTCCTTGAGAAGGATTGCGACACGCCCGACCGCGTGGGTCGGAGGGGGCGGGGCCTTCCCACAAGGCTCGGCACACCGGGTCCCAGAGCGTTACGAGAGACAGGACTACGAAGCAGCCATGGCGGGACAGAAGATCCGCATCCGGCTCAAGGCCTACGACCACGAGGTCATCGACTCCTCGGCGAAGAAGATCGTCGAGACGGTGACCCGTACTGGTGCGTCGGTCGCGGGCCCGGTGCCGCTGCCCACAGAGAAGAACGTGTACTGCGTCATCAAGTCGCCGCACAAGTACAAGGACTCGCGCGAGCACTTCGAGATGCGTACGCACAAGCGCCTCATCGACATCCTCGACCCCACGCCGAAGACCGTCGACTCGCTCATGCGTCTCGACCTGCCGGCCGGCGTCGACATCGAGATCAAGCTCTGAGGTGACGCGCGAGATGGCTAAGCAGATCAAGGGCGTCCTGGGCGAGAAGCTCGGTATGACGCAGGTGTGGGACGAGAACAACCGCGTCGTCCCGGTCACCGTCGTCAAGGCCGGTCCCTGCGTCGTGACCCAGGTCCGCACCGATGACTCCGACGGCTACAACGCCGTCCAGATCGCCTTCGGCGAGATCGACCCCCGCAAGGTGAACAAGCCCCTCAAGGGCCACTTCGCCAAGGCGGACGTCACCCCGCGCCGCCACCTGGTGGAGCTGCGTACCGCCGACGCCGGTGAGTACACGCTCGGCCAGGAGGTCACCGCCGAGGTGTTCGAGTCCGGTGTCAAGGTCGATGTGACCGGCACCAGCAAGGGCAAGGGCACCGCCGGTGTCATGAAGCGCCATGGCTTCGCGGGCCTCGGCGCCGGCCACGGCACCCAGCGCAAGCACCGCTCGCCGGGCTCCATCGGTGGCTGCGCCACCCCGGGCCGCGTGTTCAAGGGCCTGCGCATGGCGGGCCGCATGGGCAACGAGCGGGTCACCACCCAGAACCTGACCGTCCACGCCGTTGACGCGGAGAAGGGCCTGCTCCTGATCAAGGGAGCGGTTCCTGGTCCGAACGGCGGCCTCGTCCTGGTCCGTACCGCGGCCAAGGGGGCCTGAGGTAACCGATGAGCACCATTGACATCCTTTCGCCGGCAGGCGACAAGGCCGGGACCGTCGAGCTCCCCGCGGAGATCTTCGACGTGCAGGTCAGCGTTCCGCTGATCCACCAGGTCGTCGTCGCCCAGCTGGCCGCTGCCCGCCAGGGCACGCACAAGACCAAGACGCGCGGCGAGGTCCGCGGCGGTGGCAAGAAGCCGTACCGCCAGAAGGGCACCGGCCGAGCCCGTCAGGGTTCGACCCGTGCGCCGCAGTTCGCCGGCGGTGGCACCGTGCACGGTCCCGTGCCGCGTGACTACTCGCAGCGGACCCCGAAGAAGATGAAGGCCGCCGCCCTGCGCGGTGCCCTCTCCGACCGGGCGCGTCACAACCGCATCCATGTCGTCTCCGGCGTGGTCGAGGGCGAGGTCTCCACCAAGGCCGCCAAGACCCTGTTCGGCAAGATCAGCGAGCGCAAGAACCTGCTCCTGGTCGCCGACCGGTCCGACGAGGCCGCGTGGCTGTCCGCCCGCAACCTGCCCCAGGTGCACATCCTGGAGCCGGGCCAGCTGAACACGTACGACGTGCTCGTCTCCGACGACGTGGTCTTCACGCAGGCCGCCTACGAGGCCTTTGTGGCCGGACCGGCCAAGGCCGGCAAGGCCGTCGCCTCCGAGGCTGAGCTCGAAGGGAGCGACGCCTGATGAGTGAGGCGAGTGCCGTCAAGGCAGAGACTGCCGTGACCAGCAAGACCTTCACGGACCCCCGTGACGTTCTGCTCAAGCCGGTGGTGTCCGAGAAGAGCTACGCGCTGCTGGACGAGAACAAGTACACGTTCATCGTCGACCCGCGTGCCAACAAGACCCAGATCAAGCAGGCCGTCGAGGCGGTCTTCTCGGTCAAGGTCACCGGGGTGAACACGATCAACCGGCAGGGCAAGCGCAAGCGCACCCGTACCGGTTTCGGCAAGCGCAAGGACACCAAGCGCGCCATCGTGACCCTCGCCGAGGGCGACCGTATCGACATCTTCGGCGGCCCGGTCTCCTAATCAGGAGTCCGAGTCGTCCGGAATCGGACGAGGACTGAGAAATGGGTATCCGCAAGTACAAGCCGACGACCCCGGGCCGTCGTGGCTCCAGCGTCGCCGACTTCGTCGAGATCACGCGGTCCACGCCGGAGAAGTCGCTGGTCCGCCCGCTGCACAGCAAGGGCGGCCGTAACAACGCCGGTCGTGTGACCGTTCGCCACCAGGGCGGTGGCCACAAGCGCGCCTACCGAGTGATCGACTTCCGTCGTCACGACAAGGACGGCGTGCCGGCCAAGGTCGCGCACATCGAGTACGACCCGAACCGCACCGCGCGCATCGCGCTCCTGCACTACGCAGACGGCGAGAAGCGCTACATCCTCGCCCCGGCCAAGCTGGGCCAGGGCGACCGGATTGAGAACGGCGCAGGCGCCGACATCAAGCCGGGCAACAACCTCCCGCTGCGCAACATCCCGGTGGGTACGGTCATCCACGCCATCGAGCTGCGCCCCGGCGGCGGCGCGAAGATCGCCCGTTCCGCGGGCTCTTCCGTCCAGCTGCTGGCGAAGGAGGGCACCTACGCCCACCTCCGTATGCCCTCCGGCGAGGTCCGTCTGGTCGACATCCGCTGCCGCGCCACCGTTGGCGAGGTCGGCAACGCCGAGCAGTCGAACATCAACTGGGGCAAGGCCGGCCGTATGCGCTGGAAGGGCGTGCGCCCGACCGTCCGCGGTGTCGCCATGAACCCCGTTGACCACCCGCACGGTGGTGGTGAAGGCAAGACCTCCGGTGGTCGCCACCCGGTCTCGCCCTGGGGTCAGAAGGAGGGTCGTACTCGCTCGCCGAAGAAGGCCAGCAACAAGTACATCGTCCGCCGCCGCAAGACGAACAAGAAGCGCTAGGAGCGGGTTCAGATGCCGCGCAGTCTCAAGAAGGGGCCCTTCGTCGACGACCACCTGAGCAAGAAGGTGGACACGCAGAACGAAGCCGGCACCAAAAACGTCATCAAGACCTGGTCCCGCCGCTCGATGATCGTCCCGGCCATGCTCGGCCACACGATCGCGGTGCACGACGGCCGCAAGCACGTCCCGGTGTTCGTCACCGAGTCGATGGTCGGCCACAAGCTCGGCGAGTTTGCGCCGACCCGCACCTTCCGCGGCCACGTCAAGGACGACCGCAAGTCGAAGCGTCGCTGACAAGGCGGGGTGCGAAGACTATGACTGACACCGAAGGGACAACCATGGAAGCCAGGGCCCAGGCGCGGTACATCCGCGTCACGCCCATGAAGGCCCGCCGCGTGGTGGACCTCATCCGTGGCATGAACGCCACGGAGGCTCAGGCGGTCCTGCGTTTCGCCCCGCAGGCCGCGAGCGTGCCGGTGGGCAAGGTGCTGGACAGCGCCATTGCCAACGCCGCGCACAACTACGACCACACCGACGCCGACAGCCTCGTCATCTCCGAGGCGTACGTCGACGAGGGCCCGACCCTGAAGCGGTTCCGTCCGCGTGCCCAGGGCCGTGCCTACCGGATCCGCAAGCGGACCAGCCACATCACCGTGGTCGTCAGCAGCAAGGAAGGAACCCGGTAATGGGCCAGAAGGTTAACCCGCACGGGTTCCGGCTCGGCATCACCACGGACTTCAAGTCCCGCTGGTACGCCGACAAGCTGTACAAGGACTACGTCAAGGAAGACGTCGCCATCCGCCGGATGATGACGAAGGGCATGGAGCGTGCCGGTATCTCCAAGGTGGAGATCGAGCGCACCCGCGACCGTGTCCGCGTCGACATCCACACCGCCCGGCCGGGCATTGTCATCGGCCGTCGCGGCGCGGAGGCCGACCGTATCCGCGGCGAGCTGGAGAAGCTCACCGGCAAGCAGGTCCAGCTGAACATCCTCGAGGTCAAGAACCCCGAGACCGACGCTCAGCTGGTTGCCCAGGCCGTCGCCGAGCAGCTGTCCTCCCGCGTCTCCTTCCGTCGCGCCATGCGCAAGAGCATGCAGTCGACGATGAAGGCCGGCGCCAAGGGCATCAAGATCCAGTGCGGTGGCCGTCTCGGCGGCGCCGAGATGTCCCGCTCGGAGTTCTACCGCGAGGGCCGTGTGCCGCTGCACACGCTCCGTGCGAACGTCGACTACGGCTTCTTCGAGGCCAAGACGACCTTCGGCCGTATCGGTGTGAAGGTCTGGATCTACAAGGGCGACGTCAAGAACATCGCCGAGGTCCGCGCCGAGAACGCCGCTGCCCGCGCCGGCAACCGCCCGGCCCGCGGTGGCAACGACCGCCCGGCCCGTGGTGGCCGCGGTGGCGAGCGTGGCGGTCGCGGCCGTAAGCCGCAGCAGCAGTCGGCCACGGGCGCCGAGGCCAAGGCCGAGGCTCCTGCCGCTGCAGCCGCCGAGCCCAGCGCTGCTGGAAAGGAGAGCTGACCCATGCTGATCCCTCGTAGGGTCAAGCACCGCAAGCAGCACCACCCGAAGCGCAGCGGCATGGCCAAGGGCGGCACCGAGCTGGCGTTCGGCGAGTACGGCATCCAGGCGGTGACCCCGGCTTATGTGACGAACCGTCAGATCGAGTCGGCCCGTATCGCCATGACCCGGCACATCAAGCGTGGCGGCAAGGTCTGGATCAACATCTACCCGGACCGGCCGCTCACGAAGAAGCCCGCCGAGACCCGCATGGGTTCCGGTAAGGGTTCGCCGGAGTGGTGGATCGCGAACGTGAAGCCCGGTCGGGTGATGTTCGAGCTGTCCTACCCGAACGAGAAGGTTGCCAAGGAGGCGCTGACCCGCGCCGCCCACAAGCTTCCGATGAAGTGCCGGATCGTCCGGCGCGAGGCAGGTGAGTCGTGATGGCGGCGGGGACGACCAAGGCGTCCGAGCTGCGTGAGCTGAACAACGAGGAGCTCGTTGCGAAGCTGCGTGAGGCCAAGGAGGAGCTCTTCAACCTCCGCTTCCAGGCGGCGACCGGACAGCTCGAGAACCATGGCCGGCTGAAGGCCGTCCGCAAGGACATCGCCCGGATCTACACCCTGATGCGGGAGCGCGAGCTCGGCATCGAGACGGTGGAGAGCGCCTGATGAGCGAGACGAATGTGACTGAGACAAAGCAGGAGCGCGGATTCCGCAAGACCCGTGAGGGTCTTGTCGTCAGCGACAAGATGGACAAGACCGTCGTCGTCGCTGTCGAGGACCGTGTCAAGCACGCGCTGTACGGCAAGGTCATCCGCCGTACCAACAAGCTCAAGGCGCACGACGAGCAGAACGCCGCGGGTATCGGCGACCGTGTCCTCCTCATGGAGACCCGGCCGCTGTCCGCGACCAAGCGCTGGCGCGTCGTCGAGATCCTCGAGAAGGCCAAGTAGGACATTCCCGCAAGGGAATTCCGGAATATCCAGCCTGAGGGCAGCAGCCCGAAGGTCAGTTCCGCCAGGCTCGGCAGGGGCCGGAGTAATCCAGCCCCTGCCGGGAACCGGCAGACGATCAGGAGATAGACGTGATCCAGCAGGAGTCGCGACTGCGCGTCGCCGACAACACTGGTGCGAAGGAGATCCTTTGCATCCGTGTTCTCGGTGGTTCGGGTCGCCGCTACGCGGGCATCGGTGACGTCATTGTCGCCACCGTCAAGGACGCGATCCCCGGTGGCAACGTGAAGAAGGGTGACGTCATCAAGGCCGTCATCGTTCGCACCGTCAAGGAGCGCCGCCGTCCCGACGGCTCGTACATCCGCTTCGACGAGAACGCGGCCGTCATCCTCAAGAACGATGGCGACCCCCGCGGCACCCGAATCTTCGGCCCCGTGGGCCGGGAACTGCGCGAGAAGAAGTTCATGAAGATCATCTCGCTCGCGCCGGAGGTGCTGTAACCGATGAAGATCAAGAAGGGCGACCTGGTCCAGGTCATCACCGGCAAGGACAAGGGCAAGCAGGGCAAGGTCATTCAGGCCTTCCCCGCTGAGGACCGTGTTCTCGTCGAGGGTGTCAACCGGGTCAAGAAGCACACCAAGGCCGGTCAGACCGCCCGTGGTTCGAAGACCGGCGGCATCGTGACGACCGAGGCCCCCATCCACGTGAGCAATGTGTCGCTCGTCGTGGAGAAGGACGGCAACAAGGTCGTGACCCGCGTCGGGTACCGCTTCGACGACGAGGGCAACAAGATCCGCGTTGCCAAGCGGACCGGTGAGGACATCTGATGACTGCCACCACCACCAACGCGCCGCGCCTCAAGCAGCGCTACCGCGAGGACATCCAGGGCAAGCTGCGCGAGGAGTTCTCCTACGAGAACGTCATGCAGATCCCGGGTCTGACCAAGATCGTGGTCAACATGGGTGTGGGCGACGCCGCCCGCGACTCCAAGCTGATCGAGGGCGCCATCCGCGACCTCGCCACGATCACCGGCCAGAAGCCGTCCGTCACCAAGGCCCGTAAGTCCATCGCGCAGTTCAAGCTGCGTGAGGGCCAGCCGATCGGTGCCCACGTCACCCTCCGCGGTGACCGCATGTGGGAGTTCCTGGACCGGCTGCTGTCGCTCGCGCTGCCGCGCATCCGTGACTTCCGCGGTCTGTCGCCGAAGCAGTTCGACGGCCGGGGCAACTACACCTTCGGTCTCACGGAGCAGGTCATGTTCCACGAGATCGACCAGGACAAGATCGACCGGGTACGGGGCATGGACATCACCGTGGTCACCACGGCGTCCAACGACGACGAGGGCCGTGCCCTGCTGCGTCACCTCGGCTTCCCGTTCAAGGAGAACTGACCGTGGCGAAGAAGGCTCTGATCGCTAAGGCCGCCCGCAAGCCGAAGTTCGGTGTGCGCGCGTACACCCGCTGCCAGCGCTGTGGCCGGCCGCACTCCGTCTACCGCAAGTTCGGCCTGTGCCGCGTGTGCCTTCGTGAGATGGCTCACCGTGGCGAGCTGCCGGGCGTGACCAAGAGCTCCTGGTAACAGCCCCGTCCGATCTCCCACCAACGCCCTCGACGGGCGTCACGGCGGGAGACAGGAGGCTGGTACCCGGACTCTCTCGGTAAGCACATGGATGGCGAGGCCCGCCCCCGACACTCGCGTAGAGTGGAAGGGTTGGGCGCTCGCCGCCCATGGCCGCCCGCGGGCGAAGCCCGCAACTGACACCGACTACGCCGTAGGTCCCCGCGCCGCACCCGTCCCGACCTCGATCGGGGAGAGGGATGGCGCACATAGGAAACCCCGGCGAGAGAGGCCGAAGGCCATCATGACCATGACCGACCCGATCGCAGACATGTTGACCCGTCTGCGAAACGCAAACTCGGCTTACCACGACACCGTCGTGATGCCGCACAGCAAGATCAAGTCGCACATCGCGGAGATCCTCCAGCAGGAGGGCTTCATCACCGGCTGGAAGGTCGAGGACGCCGAGGTCGGCAAGAACCTCGTCCTCGAGCTGAAGTTCGGCCCCAACCGCGAGCGCTCGATCGCCGGCATCAAGCGGATTTCGAAGCCGGGCCTGCGGGTCTACGCAAAGTCCACCAATCTGCCGAAGGTGCTCGGCGGCCTGGGCGTGGCGATCATCTCCACGTCGCACGGTCTCCTCACCGACAAGCAGGCCAGCAAGAAGGGCGTGGGTGGGGAAGTCCTCGCCTACGTCTGGTAGTCGGGAACGGAGGAAAAGCTCATGTCGCGTATTGGCAAGCTGCCCATCCAGGTTCCCGCCGGTGTGGACGTCACCATCGATGGCCGGACGGTCTCGGTGAAGGGCCCCAAGGGTTCCCTCTCCCACACCGTCGCTGCGCCGATCGAGGTCGCCAAGGGTGAGGACGGCGTCATCTCCGTCACGCGCCCGAACGACGAGCGTCAGAACAAGGCCCTCCACGGCCTGTCCCGCACGCTGGTGGCGAACATGATCACCGGCGTGACCACGGGATACACCAAGGCGCTCGAGATCAGCGGTGTCGGCTACCGCGTCCAGGCGAAGGGCTCCAACCTGGAGTTCTCGCTCGGCTACAGCCACCCGATCCTCGTCGAGGCCCCGGAAGGCATCACGTTCAAGGTGGAGTCCCCGACCAAGCTGAGCGTCGAGGGCATCGACAAGCAGCAGGTCGGCGAGGTCGCCGCGAACATCCGTAAGCTGCGCAAGCCCGACCCGTACAAGGCCAAGGGCGTGAAGTACGCGGGCGAGGTCATCCGCCGCAAGGTCGGAAAGGCTGGTAAGTAAGCCATGGCATACGGTGTGAAGATCGCCAAGGGCAAGGCCTACAAGGGCGCTGCTCTCAAGCGTCGCCACATCCGCGTCCGTAAGCGGATCTCCGGTACGCCGGAGCGCCCCCGTCTGGTCGTGACGCGGTCCAACCGTCACATGGTGGCGCAGGTCATCGACGACATCGCGGGCCACACGCTCGCGTCGGCGTCGACGCTCGACGCTTCCATCCGCGGTGGCGAGGCCGACAAGAGCGCGCAGGCCCAGCAGGTCGGCGCCCTGGTCGCCGAGCGTGCCAAGGCTGCGGGCATCGAGGCCGTCGTGTTCGACCGCGGTGGCAACAAGTACGCCGGGCGCATCGCCGCTCTGGCCGACGCGGCCCGCGAGGCCGGGCTCAAGTTCTGAGCCGCCCGTCGCGCCAGCGACCGAGTGTCGCTGCGTAGCTAGCGGACCAACGAGAGAGGTAAATCCAATGGCTGGACCCCAGCGCCGCGGTGGCGGCGCCGGTGGCGGCGAGCGGCGGGACCGGAAGGACCGGCGGGACGGCGGCGCTGCCGCCGAGAAGACCGCTTACGTCGAGCGTGTCGTCGCGATCAACCGCGTCGCCAAGGTTGTGAAGGGTGGTCGTCGCTTCAGCTTCACCGCGCTGGTCGTGGTGGGCGACGGTGACGGCACCGTGGGTGTCGGATACGGCAAGGCCAAGGAGGTGCCGGCCGCCATCGCCAAGGGTGTGGAGGAGGCCAAGAAGCACTTCTTCAAGGTCCCCCGGATCCAGGGCACCATCCCGCACCCGATCCAGGGCGAGCAGGCAGCGGGCGTCGTCCTGCTCAAGCCGGCTTCCCCCGGTACCGGTGTGATCGCCGGTGGCCCGGTGCGCGCCGTGCTGGAGTGCGCGGGCATCCACGACGTGCTGAGCAAGTCGCTCGGCTCGTCGAACCCGATCAACATCGTGCACGCCACGGTGGCCGCTCTGCGAGGCCTTCAGCGCCCCGAGGAGATCGCCGCCCGTCGTGGCCTGCCGCTCGAGGACGTCGCTCCCGCAGCCCTGCTGCGTGCGCGTGCCGGGGTGGGTGCGTAAGCATGGCCCGCCTCAAGATCACGCAGACGAAGTCGTACATCGGCAGCAAGCAGAACCACCGCGACACGCTGCGTTCGCTCGGGCTGAAGCGCCTGAACGACGTCGTTGTCAAGGAGGACCGCCCCGAGATCCGCGGCATGGCCAACACCGTGCGGCACCTCGTGACGGTCGAGGAGGTCGACTGACATGGCGGAGCAGAAGCCGCTGAAGGTCCACAACCTCCGGCCCGCCCCGGGCGCCAAGACCGCCAAGACCCGTGTGGGTCGTGGTGAGGCGTCCAAGGGTAAGACCGCTGGTCGTGGCACCAAGGGCACCAAGGCCCGCTACCAGGTTCCGGAGCGCTTCGAGGGTGGGCAGATGCCCCTCCACATGCGTCTCCCGAAGCTCAAGGGCTTCAAGAACCCGTTCCGCACCGAGTTCCAGGTCGTGAACCTGGACAAGCTGGCCGCGCTCTACCCGCAGGGTGGCGAGGTCACGGTGGCCGACCTGGTCGCCAAGGGTGCGGTGCGTAAGAACCAGCTCGTCAAGGTGCTGGGCACCGGCGAGGTCTCCGTGGCGCTGCAGGTGACGGTCGACGCCGTCTCCGGCTCCGCCAAGGAGAAGATCACCGCCGCCGGCGGCACCGTCACCGAGCTCGTCTGAGCCCGATGACTCCTCCAACCGGGGATGCCCTCAAATGGGGCATCCCCGGTTGGTCGTTCCAAGGGGGGCACGTCCGCCGGTATGGTGGCGTGCACTGTTGCTGTATTTTCCGGGGCTTCCGGGCCCTTGCCGCTCGGTACGTCCGTGCGGCTTTTGACTGACCTGTAAACGCCGATCTTTTCGACCGTCACCTCTCGCGCCGATACGCGGGGGTCGCAGGAGGCACCGTGCTCACCGCGTTCGCCCGAGCGTTCAAGACGCCCGACCTGCGCAAAAAACTGCTGTTCACACTTGGCATCATCGTGCTCTTCCGGCTCGGGGCGCACATCCCGCTGCCCGGGATCAGCTACCCCGATGTCAACGCATGTATGAAGCAGGCCGAGGGCGCCCAGGGGCTCTTCGGCCTGGTCAACATGTTCAGCGGTGGCGCGCTGCTCCAGCTGACGATCTTCGCGCTCGGGATCATGCCGTACATCACGGCGAGCATCATCCTGCAGCTGCTGACCGTGGTGATCCCCCGGCTGGAGGCGCTCAAGAAGGAGGGCCAGTCCGGCCAGGCCAAGATCACGCAGTACACCCGCTATCTGACGGTGGCGCTGGCGGTGCTGCAGGGGACGGGTCTGGTGGCCACCGCCCGCAGCGGCTCGCTGTTCCCGCAGTGCGACCGGGCCGGGCAGATCATCCCCGACACGTCGGTCTTCATCACGATCACGATGGTCATCACCATGACCGCGGGCACCGCGCTGATCATGTGGCTCGGTGAGCTCGTCACCGACCGCGGTATCGGCAACGGCATGTCGATCCTGATGTTCGTCTCGATCGCGGCCGGCTTCCCGTCCGCGCTCTGGTCGATCAAGCAGCAGGGCAAGATCGCCGACGGCTGGGTCGAGTTCGGTGTCGTGATGCTGGTCGGCTTCGCGATGGTCGGTCTGGTGGTCTTCGTGGAGCAGGCCCAGCGCCGTATCCCCGTGCAGTACGCGAAGCGCATGATCGGTCGCAGGTCCTACGGCGGTACGTCCACGTACATCCCGTTGAAGGTGAACCAGGCGGGTGTGATTCCTGTCATCTTCGCGTCGTCGCTGCTCTACATCCCGGCCCTGCTCGTGCAATTCAGCGGGTCGAAATCGGGCTGGGCGACCTGGATCAGCACCCACCTCGTCAAGGGTGACCACCCGTATTACATGATCACGTACTTCATCCTGATCGTTTTCTTCGCGTTCTTCTATGTGGCGATCTCGTTCAACCCCGAGGAAGTCGCGGACAACATGAAGAAGTATGGTGGCTTCATCCCGGGCATCCGGGCTGGTCGACCTACTGCTGAGTACCTGAGCTATGTGCTCAACCGGATCACCTGGCCGGGGTCGCTGTACCTGGGCTTGATCGCACTTGTGCCAACGACGGCGTTGGCAGGTTTCGGAGCCAACCAGAACTTCCCGTTCGGCGGGACGAGCATCCTGATCATCGTGGGTGTGGGTCTGGAAACCGTGAAGCAGATCGAGAGCCAGCTTCAGCAGCGTAACTACGAAGGGTTCCTCCGCTGATGCGAATCGTCCTCGTCGGGCCGCCTGGTGCGGGCAAGGGTACGCAGGCCGCGTACCTCGCCAAGAACCTGTCCATCCCGCACATCTCCACGGGCGACCTCTTCCGCGCGAACATCAGCCAGGGGACTCCCCTGGGCAAGCAGGCGCAGGAGTACATGAAGGCCGGCCAGCTGGTGCCGGACGAGGTGACCATCGGGATGGCGAAATCCCGGCTGGAGGAGCAGGACGCCGCGCACGGCTTCCTGCTCGACGGGTTCCCCCGCAACCTCCACCAGGCCAAGGTCCTGGACGAGATCCTGGACGAGAAGGGCATCCGGCTCGACGCGGTGCTGGACCTGGAGGTCCCGGAGGACGAGGTCGTCAAGCGGATCGCGGGCCGCCGTATCTGCCGCAACGACAGCAGCCACGTCTTCCATGTGACCTACAGCCCGCCGAAGACCGAGGGTGTCTGTGACATCTGCGGCGGCGAGCTCTACCAGCGTGAGGACGACACCGAGGAGACCGTGCGCAAGCGCCTCGAGGTCTACCACCGCGAGACCGAGCCGATCATCGACTACTACAAGGCCCAGGGCCTGGTCGTGACCATCTCGGCGCTCGGCAAGGTGACCGAGGTGACCAAGCGGGCGATGGAAGCCCTCCGGCAGAGGACCGCCTGAGCGTACGAGGGTGTGACTACAGGCCGCGGTGTCCCGGACACCGCGGCCGTAGTGTTGTCGGACCGGTTACCGTAAGGACGGCAACCCCTTAATCGAGCAACCACAGCGGAGTGCAATCGCCTCCGCGAGAGCGTCGGTGGTTCGGACGCACAGAGGAGCAGGCAGGCCCATGGTGGAGATCAAGACCCCGGAGCAGATCGCGAAGATGCGCGAGGCGGGGCTGGTCGTGGCGAAGATCCACGCCGCGTGCCGTGAGGCCGCCGTCCCGGGTGCCACGACCAAGGACCTGGACGACGTGGCCCGGAAGGTCCTCGCCGAGCACGGCGCCAAGTCGAACTTCCTCGGTTACGGCGGCTTCCCCGCCACCATCTGCACCTCGGTGAACGATGTCGTGGTCCATGGCATCCCCGACACCGCGACGGTCCTGAAGGACGGCGACCTGCTCTCCGTCGATGCCGGCGCCATCGTCGACGGCTGGCACGGCGACGCGGCCATCACCGTCTTCGTGGGAACGGGCCACGCGCCGGAGCTGTACGAGCTCAGCCGGGTGACCGAGGAGTCCATGTGGGCCGGGATCGCCGCGGTCAGGAACGGCAACCGCCTCGTCGACATCTCGCGGGCCATCGAGGGCTACATCCGCCGCCAGCCGCGTCCGGCCACCGGCAAGTACGGGATCATCGAGGACTACGGCGGCCATGGCATCGGCTCCGAGATGCACATGGACCCGCACCTGCTGAACTATGTCGAGCGCAAGCGCGGCCGCGGCCCCAAGCTGGTGCCCGGCTTCTGCATCGCGATCGAGCCGATGGTGAGCCTCGGCACACCGCGGACCCATGTCCTCGAGGACGACTGGACCGTCAAGACCGACGACGGGACGTGGAGCAGCCACTGGGAGCACTCGGTCGCGCTGACCGAGAACGGCCCGCTGGTGCTGACGGCCGTCGACGGCGGCCGGGCCAAGCTCGCCGAGTACGGCATCACGACCGCGCCGGACCCCGTCTCCGGGTCCTGAGGGCCGGGAAAGTCCCCAGGCTTAACGATCTAGGGTTATGGGCATCCTCCCTCGATTCGTCTTTCCGGATGCCCTGACGTAGACTGATGCGTCGGCTCTCGTGCATCCGTGTGTCCGCATGCGTACGAGGGCCGATCAAGGTAGCCGATTCGAAGGGCGAAGCGTGGCCAAGAAGCAAGGTGCCATCGAGATTGAGGGCACCGTGATCGAGTCCCTGCCGAACGCCATGTTCAAGGTGGAGCTCCAGAACGGTCACAAGGTCCTCGCGCACATCAGCGGCAAGATGCGGATGCACTACATCCGTATCCTTCCCGATGACCGGGTCGTGGTGGAGCTGTCTCCGTACGACCTGACGCGCGGCCGGATCGTCTACCGCTACAAGTAGATCTTGCCGACACCCCTGTGCGGGTGGTGGCACTGACCCGGAGAACCTCACATCCCATGAAGGTCAAGCCGAGCGTCAAGAAGATCTGCGACAAGTGCAAGGTGATCCGCCGCCACGGCCGGGTCATGGTCATCTGCGACAACCTGCGCCACAAGCAGCGCCAGGGCTGACGTACGACCTGCACCTTTCGCAGATCTTCGCGCGACGCACAACACGTACATACGCAGACACCCGACCCCTCGCGTCGCCGCGCGGGGACGACACCCCCGGCTCGGAGGCCGGGGACCCGGCTCGTAATGCTGAAGAGTCTTACGGGAACGGTGCTGCGGAAGACCTCCGAATAGTCATCAGGAGCCACATCCATGGCACGCCTCGAAGGCGTTGATCTCCCGCGCGACAAGCGCGTTGAGGTCGCCCTCACCTATGTCTTCGGCATCGGTCGCACCCTGGCGCAGCGGACTCTCGCCGCCACCGGTGTGAACCCGGACACCCGCGTTCGCGACCTGGCCGAGGAAGACCTCGTCAAGATCCGCGAGTACGTGGACAACAACATCAAGACCGAGGGTGACCTCCGTCGCGAGATCCAGGCCGACATCCGCCGCAAGGTCGAGATCGGCTGCTACCAGGGCCTGCGCCACCGCCGGGGTCTGCCGGTGCACGGCCAGCGCACCAGCACGAACGCCCGTACCCGCAAGGGCCCGCGTCGCGCGATCGCCGGCAAGAAGAAGCCGGGCAAGAAGTAGTCCTCACCGGACGCTGCCAAGCGGTCCGAGCTGTAGGACCGACCACCTCCACGGGAGTTACCAAGTATGCCTCCGAAGAGCCGTACGGCCGGCGCCAAGAAGGTGCGCCGCAAGGAGAAGAAGAACGTCGCCCACGGGCACGCTTACATCAAGAGCACGTTCAACAACACGATCGTCTCGATCACCGACCCGACCGGGAATGTGATCTCTTGGGCCTCTGCCGGCCACGTCGGCTTCAAGGGCTCGCGCAAGTCCACCCCCTTCGCCGCGCAGATGGCCGCCGAGTCGGCCGCCCGCCGGGCGCAGGAGCACGGCATGCGCAGGGTGGACGTCTTCGTGAAGGGTCCCGGCTCCGGCCGTGAGACCGCGATCCGCTCCCTCCAGGCCACCGGCCTCGAGGTCGGTTCGATCCAGGACGTCACCCCCACCCCGCACAACGGATGCCGCCCGCCCAAGCGCCGCCGCGTCTGACCATCTGAAGTAGGAGACACGACACACAATGGCGCGTTACACCGGGGCCGACTGCAAGCGTTGCCGTCGGGAGAAGCAGAAGCTCTTCCTCAAGGGGAGCAAGTGCGAGAGCGCGAAGTGCCCGATCGAGATCCGTCCTTACCCCCCGGGTGAGCACGGTCGCGGGCGCACCAAGGACAGCGAGTACCTGCTGCAGAAGCGTGAGAAGCAGAAGGCTGCCCGCATCTACGGCGTCCTTGAGAAGCAGTTCCGTGGCTACTTCGAGGAGGCGAACAGGAAGTCCGGCAAGACCGGTGAGAACCTGCTCCGCATCCTCGAGACCCGCCTCGACAACGTGGTCTACCGGGCCGGCTTCGCCAAGTCCCGCGACCACGCCCGTCAGCTGGTCCGCCACGGCCACATCAATGTGAACGGCCGCAAGACCGACATCCCGTCGGCCCGCGTCGCCGCGAACGACATCATCGAGGTTCGCAAGTCCTCGCTCGAGATGACCCCCTTCGTGGTCGCCCGTGCGGAGGCCGGCGAGCGCACCGTCCCGGCGTGGCTCGAGGCCATTCCGTCGAAGATGCGCATCCTCGTGCACTCGCTGCCCGAGCGCCAGGTGATCGACACCCAGGTGCAGGAGCAGCTGATCGTCGAGCTCTACTCCAAGTAGCAGAGCGAAGGCGGACGGGCGGTACGGCCTCATACGGGCCGTATCGCCCGTACCCTTGCAGTATCCGGGCTCCCGCCCGGGGCCATCGGCGTCAAATAGCGGGCGCCGAAGACTGGAGGAAATCCCATGCTCATCGCTCAGCGTCCCTCGCTGACCGAAGAGGTCGTCGACGAATACCGCTCCCGGTTCGTGATCGAGCCGCTGGAGCCGGGCTTCGGCTACACCCTCGGCAACTCCCTGCGTCGTACGCTCCTCTCCTCGATCCCCGGTGCCGCTGTCACCAGCATCCGGATCGACGGGGTCCTGCACGAGTTCACCACCGTGCCGGGCGTCAAGGAGGACGTGACCGACCTCATCCTCAACATCAAGCAGCTGGTCGTCTCCTCGGAGCACGACGAGCCGGTCGTGATGTACCTGCGCAAGCAGGGCCCCGGCCTGGTCACCGCTGCTGACATCGCCCCGCCGGCCGGTGTCGAGGTGCACAACCCCGACCTGGTCCTCGCCGCCCTGAACGGCAAGGGCAAGCTGGAGATGGAGCTGACCGTCGAGCGCGGTCGCGGCTATGTCTCCGCCGTGCAGAACAAGCAGCTGGGCCAGGAGATCGGCCGGATCCCGGTCGACTCCATCTACAGCCCGGTGCTCAAGGTCACCTACAAGGTCGAGGCGACCCGTGTCGAGCAGCGCACCGACTTCGACAAGCTGATCGTCGACGTCGAGACCAAGCAGGCCATGCGTCCGCGCGATGCCATGGCGTCGGCCGGTAAGACCCTGGTCGAGCTGTTCGGTCTGGCCCGCGAGCTCAACATCGACGCCGAGGGCATCGACATGGGCCCGTCGCCGACGGACGCCGCCCTGGCCGCCGACCTGGCGCTGCCGATCGAGGAGCTCGAGCTCACGGTCCGCTCGTACAACTGCCTGAAGCGCGAGGGCATCCACTCCGTGGGTGAGCTCGTGGCGCGTTCCGAGGCGGACCTGCTCGACATCCGCAACTTCGGTGCGAAGTCGATCGACGAGGTCAAGGCGAAGCTGGCCGGCATGGGCCTGGCCCTGAAGGACAGCCCGCCCGGATTCGACCCGACCGCCGCCGCCGACGCCTTCGGTGCCGACGACGACGCGGACGCCGGTTTCGTGGAGACCGAGCAGTACTGACCGCCGGCTGCGGGTGCGGCCGGGTTTCGGGCGTCCTGGCGTCGCCGGGGCGCCCTGGGCTGCCGCTCCGCCGCGGCTGAGGCTCTGGCCTCGACCTCCCCGGCTCACGCCGGGAGGGGCCCCTGCCGGGCTCGACCGTGCCCGGCAGGTGTGGGCCCCACCGCAAGATTCCGTGCGGGCAAACGCTCGTACGGACCCTGACACCGGTACCTGATACGGCCGGTGCAGACACCGAGGAGAAACACCATGCCGAAGCCCGCCAAGGGCGCCCGTCTGGGCGGCAGCGCTGCGCACGAGCGGCTCATGCTGGCGAACCTCGCCACCGCGCTGTTCGAGCACGGCCGCATCACGACCACCGAGGCCAAGGCCCGCCGCCTGCGCCCGGTGGCCGAGCGTCTGATCACCAAGGCGAAGAAGGGCGACCTTCACAACCGCCGTCTGGTGCTCCAGACCGTCCGCGACAAGGGTGTCGTCCACACCCTCTTCACGGAGATCGGCCCGCGCTACGAGAACCGTCCGGGTGGCTACACCCGGATCACCAAGATCGGCAACCGTCGTGGCGACAACGCCCCGATGGCGGTCATCGAGCTGGTCGAGGCACTGACCGTGCAGCAGACCGCCGTGGGTGAGGCCGAGGCCGCCACCAAGCGCTCCGCCAAGGACGCCGCCGGTGACCAGGCCGCCGCGGACCTCAAGAAGACCGACGAGGTCAAGGACGAGGCCCCGGCCGAGTCCGCCGAGGAAGCGGCTGAGGACGCCAAGGACGCCAAGGACGCCTGAGCCGTCCCGATGGCTGACACGGACGGGCCCGCTCCCAGTTTCTGGGGGCGGGCCCGTTCCGCATGGAGAGGATCGTGTGGGTGAGTACAGGGCTTTCCGGGGGGCCCGGGGTGGAGCCCGGCAGGAACGGGGGGCGGCCCCCGGGAGAACGCGGCGTACGGGTCCGGCTGGATCTTTCGTACGACGGCAAGGACTTCTCGGGCTGGGCGCGGCAGCGGGAGCGGCGGACGGTGCAGGGCGAGGTCGAGAGCGCCCTGCAGACGGTGATGCGGCTGCCCGAGCCGGTCGAGCTGACCGTGGCGGGGCGTACGGACGCGGGGGTGCACGCGCGCGGACAGGTCGCGCATGTGGACCTGGCGGAGGACGTCTGGGCCGAGCACCGGGAGAAGCTGCTGAGGCGGCTGGCGGGGCGGCTGCCGCACGATGTCCGGGTCTGGTCGGTGGAGGAGGCCCCGCCGGGCTTCGACGCGCGTTTCTCGGCGATCTGGCGGCGCTACGCCTACCGGGTCGGTGACCACAGGGGCGGCGTGGACCCGCTGCGGCGCGGCTATGTGCTGTGGCACGACTGGCCGCTGGACATCGACCTCATGAACGAGGCGGCGGAGAGGCTCCTCGGTGAGCACGACTTCGCGGCGTACTGCAAGAAGCGCGAGGGCGCGACGACGATCCGTAGGCTGCTCGATCTGCGCTGGGAGCGGGCCGAGGGAGGGCTTGCGGTCGCGACCGTACGGGCCGACGCCTTCTGCCACAACATGGTGCGGGCTCTGGTGGGCTCCCTGTTGCTGGTCGGCGACGGGCACCGGCCGGTGGGCTTCCCCGGCGAAGTCCTGGCGGGCCGGGTACGGCACTCGGCTGTCAACGTCGTACGGCCCCATGGGCTGACGCTGGAGGAGGTCGGCTATCCGCCCGACGACCAGCTCGCGGCCCGTAACCTCGCGGCGCGGAACAAGCGCTCGCTGCCGGGCGCGGCGGAGGCGGGCGCTCGGGCGGGCTGCTGCTGACCGGGGCGAGCGGGCGTGCCGGTCTCGGTGAGACGGGGGTGCCGGTGTCGGTTGAAACGGGCATGCCGGTCTCGTTGAAACGGGGAGTGCCGGGTGCGGGCTCGGCCGCGCCCGGTCTCCTGTCGCGCGGCCCGTCCGGTCTCACCGGGCGCGGCCGTCCGGTCTCGGAGGGCCGTCCGGTCGCTGCCGGTGAGCCCCGTGGCCGGGGGGTGGAGGTGGACGACGGTCACGCCGTGACCCGTCACCGACGAGGCGTAAGTCCGCCGCGGCCCCCGGTCGTTGGCGGGAAACCGGTACCGGCATAGTTCTGGCCATGCACACTGTCGCTGTTCTGGCTCTGGACGGGGTCATCGCCTTCGATCTGTCGACCCCGGTGGAGGTGTTCAGCCGTTCGCGGCTGCCCGACGGGCGCGCCGCCTACCGGGTGCGGATCTGTGCGGCGACGCCGGAGGTCGACGCCGGAGTGTTCGCCCTCCGCGCGCCGTGGGGCCTGGAGGAGCTGGCCGAGGCGCACACGATCATCGTGCCGGGCGTGGCCGACCTCGCCGCTCCGGTGGCCGGTGAGGTGCTCGACGCGCTGCGACGGGCCGCCGGGGCCGGCACCCGTATCGCCTCGATCTGCACGGGGGCCTTCGTTCTCGCCGCGACCGGTGTGCTGGACGGGCGGCGGGCCACCACCCACTGGATCGCCGCCGGACTCCTGGCCGCCCGGCACCCCTCCGTCGAGGTGGACCCCGATGTGCTGTACGTGGACAACGGGCAGTTCCTGACCTCCGCCGGGGCCGCCGCGGGGCTCGACCTCTGTCTGCACATGATCCGGTGTGACCATGGCTCGGCCGTCGCCGCCGACGCCGCCCGGCTCTCGGTGATGCCGCTGGAGCGCGAGGGAGGGCAGGCCCAGTTCATCGTCCACGAGCAGCCCCCCTCGCCCCGCGGGTCCCTCATGGAGCCGGTGCTGCGGTGGATGGAGGAGAACTGCGGCAAGGAGCTGACCCTCGACGACATCGCCGCCCACGCCGGGATGAGCACGCGTACGCTCAACCGGCGGTTCCGGGAGCAGACCGGCACCACGCCCCTGCAGTGGCTGCATCGCGCACGGATCCGCCGGGCCCAGCATCTGCTGGAGACCACCGCGCACCCCGTCGACCGCATCGCCGCCCAGGTCGGGTTCGGATCACCGACGGCCTTCCGCGACCGCTTCAAGCGTGTGACGGGTACGAGCCCCCACGCCTACCGCCGCGCCTTCGGGTGAGGCGGCCATCCGGCCCGCGGTGGCCGCGGGGGTGACCGGTCAGCGGGACTGCGCCGTGGCCGCCGCCGAAGCCTGGCGTTCGCCGCGCTCGACGATCCGGGCGAAGGTGTAGTCGGCGATGTCCTTGCCCGCCTGGCGTGCCTTGGTGTCGGAGTCCACGACGGCCTTGCCGGAGGTGTAGCCGGAGACCGTGAAGTAGGCGTAGCGGCCGATGGAGTTGGCCGAGAGCCGGCAGGCCGTCGCACGGCAGAAGGCCGGTACACCGTTGCCTGCGAGCGACTGGATGTTGCCGGACGCCTGCTCCTTGGCCTTGGTCGCCTGCGCCTGGGTGTCGAACACCGCGACGCCGATGGTCACGGCCACGCCGCTCTTCTGGAACGTGGCGCGGATCACCTGGGTGCAGTCGTTGCCGGTGAGGGCGGGGGCGAGGCGGCCGGAGGCGGCGGCCGCGCAGCTCTTGGTGGCGCTGGTGGCGCCCTTCTTGTACGAGCCCGCCCCGGTCGACATGGTGTCGGCGGGGAACAGCGTGCCCGCGCTGAGCGGCGCGGTGTCCTTCTCCTTGCTGGCTATGAACTCCCGCGGGTCCGGCGGGGGAGGCGGCGTGACGTCGGAGAAGGAGGGCTCGGGCTGCTGCGGCTCGCTGGGCAGGCTCTGCGGTGACGGCAGCCCCTTCCCGCCGTCGTCCGCGCCCGTGGAGTTGACCACGGCCGTCGCGACCACGACGGCCACCGCCGCCGTCGCCAGCGCGCCGCCGCCGATCAGCACCCACTTACGGCGCCGGTTGCGGGCGGCCGTGCGGTCCGCCAGCGCGCCCCAGTCCGGAGTCGCCCGGCTCGATTCGCCAGGGCCGAAAGGCCCCCCATCCCCAAAGCTCATGGCGCGCATCTTAATCCGCTCGGAGTACGGTGCGTTCAGCGGTGACCATCCGGGTCCACGGTCCGTCCCGTCCCGGAGCGGTACGGGTGGCGTACCGCCTCGGCGACGGACGCGGGCCGCTCACCGGACGCTCTCGCGCGGAGCCGGTGGGGGAGGAGGGCGCCAGGAAGGGCCGTCCGTCGGCGTACGGTGGTCCGTTCGCTGCGCGCGGTGACCCGTACGGGTGGTCGCGGATCTCGGACGGCCATGCTCCGCCGGTCCGGATCGTCGGTCGGGGCGCGTTTTGACCCGTGCGGGGCCGGGCCGGTATTCTGCCAGTTCGTTATGCGTACTGGCTTGCTCGTTCTCACGTGAGAGGCCGTTACGCCGGTCCACCGGGCCGATGACCAGCGGCAGGCATACGGGTTGCGTCCCCGGGTGCCGCCAGGGCTGTCGTGATCGTCCGGGTGGCCTTGTAAGGACCTGTCCCCCGCAGCCCTGGCGGGCTGGGGGAGACCCCATCACTGCAGAAGCGAAGGCTACGACCGTGCGTACGTACAGCCCCAAGCCCGGCGATATCCAGCGCCAGTGGCACATCATTGACGCGCAGGACGTTGTCCTGGGCCGTCTGGCGACCCAGGCCGCGACCCTTCTCCGGGGCAAGCACAAGCCGGTTTACGCGCCCCACGTCGACGCTGGTGACTTCGTGATCGTCATCAACGCCGACAAGGTGCACCTCTCCGGCAACAAGCGCAGCCAGAAGCTGGCCTACCGCCACTCCGGCTACCCGGGCGGCCTCCGGTCCGTCCGCTACGACGAGCTGCTGGAGAAGAACCCCGAGAAGGCCGTCGAGAAGGCCATCAAGGGCATGCTCCCGAAGAACTCGCTGGGCCGCCAGATGCTCTCGAAGCTGAAGGTCTACGCGGGCGCCGAGCACCCGCACGCTGCCCAGCAGCCGGTCCCGTTCGAGATCACCCAGGTCGCGCAGTAGTCCCGGCCACCCCTAAGACGAAGAGAATCTGAGGAGAATCGTGGCCGAGACCACCGCCGAGACCCCCATCGAGGTCGAGGAGTACACCACCGAGACCGTCGAGTCGGAGTACACCTCCGAGTCGCTCGCGTCCCGCTTCGGCGACCCGCAGCCGGCCGCCGGCCTCGGGCGTCGCAAGAACGCCATCGCCCGTGTCCGTATCGTTCCGGGCAGCGGCCAGTGGAAGATCAACGGGCGCACCCTCGAGGAGTACTTCCCCAACAAGGTGCACCAGCAGGAAGTCAACGAGCCCTTCAAGGTGCTCGAGCTGGACGACCGCTACGACGTCATCGCCCGTATCGCCGGTGGCGGCGTCTCCGGCCAGGCCGGTGCGCTGCGTCTGGGTGTCGCCCGTGCGCTGAACGAGGCGGACGTGGACAACAACCGCGGACCGCTGAAGAAGGCCGGCTTCCTGAGCCGCGACGACCGCGCGGTCGAGCGGAAGAAGGCCGGTCTGAAGAAGGCCCGTAAGGCGCCGCAGTACAGCAAGCGCTAGTCGATCATCCAGCGCTTTGTCGCGCTGGCGTTCGATGGACCGCCCCGGCGGCACACCATGTGCTGCCGGGGCGTTCGTTTACGGCCAGCCAGGAGCGTATACAGACAGAGAGCGCTCAAGGCCGACAGTTTCGAAGCAACTCGGAGGACACCAGTGGTACGACTCTTCGGCACGGACGGTGTGCGCGGTGTCGCCAACGCGGATCTGACGGCGGAGCTCGCGCTCGGTCTGTCGGTCGCGGCGGCGCATGTGCTCGCCGAAGCGGGCACGTTCGACGGCCATCGGCCGACGGCGGTGGTGGGGCGTGATCCGCGCGCGTCCGGAGAGTTCCTGGAAGCCGCTGTCGTGGCGGGTCTCGCGAGCGCGGGCGTGGACGTCCTGCGCGTCGGTGTGCTGCCCACCCCGGCGGTGGCGTATCTCACCGGTGCGCTGGGCGCCGACCTCGGCGTGATGCTCTCCGCGAGCCACAACCCGATGCCGGACAACGGTGTCAAGTTCTTCGCGCGCGGCGGGCACAAACTCGCGGACGAGCTGGAGGACCGTATCGAGGCGGTGTACGGCGCGCACGCGTCGGGAGAGCCGTGGGACCGGCCGACGGGCGCGGGCGTGGGGCGCGTACGGACGTACGACGAGGGCTTCGACAACTACGTCGCGCATCTCATCGGGGTGCTGCCGAACCGGCTCGACGGTCTCAAGGTCGTCCTCGACGAAGCACACGGCGCGGCGGCGCGGGTCTCCCCGGAGGCCTTCGCACGCGCCGGTGCCGATGTCATCACCATCGGGGCGGACCCGGACGGCCTCAACATCAACGACGGCTGCGGCTCGACCCATCTGGGCCTGCTGAAGACCGCGGTCGTCGAGCACGGCGCGGACCTGGGCATCGCGCACGACGGTGACGCGGACCGCTGCCTGGCGGTGGACGCGGACGGCAACGAGGTCGACGGCGACCAGATCCTGGCCGTCCTCGCCCTGGCGATGCGCGAGGACGGCGGCCTGCGGAAGAACACCGTGGTCGGCACGGTGATGTCGAACCTGGGTTTCAAGCTGGCCATGGAGCGCGAGGGCGTGGAGCTGGTGCAGACCGCGGTCGGCGACCGGTACGTCCTGGAGTCGATGAAGGAGCACGGCTTCGCGCTCGGCGGCGAGCAGTCCGGCCATGTGATCGTCCTCGACCACGCGACCACCGGGGACGGCACACTGACCGGGCTGCTGCTGGCGGCACGGGTGGCGGCCACCGGCCGTAGCCTCGCGGAGCTGGCCGGTGTCATGGAGCGGCTGCCGCAGGTGCTGATCAACGTTCCGGACGTGGACAGGTCGCGGGTCACGACGTCGGAGGAGCTGTCGGTGGCCGTGGCGGACGCGGAGCGGGAGCTGGGCTCCACGGGGCGGGTGCTGCTGCGCCCGTCCGGTACGGAGCCGCTGGTGCGGGTGATGGTGGAGGCCGCCGACATCGACCAGGCCCGTTCGGTGGCCGGCCGGCTGGCCGACGTGGTGAAGTCCGCGCTGGGCTGACGGCACCCGCCGCATCCCCGTGATCTGAGATCACTCGGCTGTCGGCACACTCCCCGGGGAACCGGATCGAGGAGCGGCGGTGCCCCGGGTACCGCCCACTACGGGCGGGACGAGGCCCTGCCCGCGCTGACCGTGCGCTTGCGCTGTTTCCTCCAGAGGAACTTCTGGACGATCAGCGTGAGTGTCCCGGCGATGACGATCCCGGCGAGGTTGAGCAACAGCTGCTCGCTGGAACCCCGGGCCTGGGTGAATTCGCCGTAGCTCAGAGCCACGGCGGCGTTGGCGGCGGCCGGGACGGTGGTCACGGAGATCGCGACTCCCACCAGCGCTCCGGACTTCGAGGAGGTCAGGGAGAGCGTTCCGGCGATCCCGGCGAGTACGGCCACCACGAAGGAGAACGGGTCCGGCTGCCAGATGAAGTCGGTGTTCGGGCGGTCGGCCGTCACGTCGTCGGGATGGAAGAGGCCGAGGCCGTCCATCATCAGGCTGAACCCCGTGGTCAGCACCATGGCGACCGCGAATCCGAGCAGCAGTGCGATCAGCGAGCGCCAGGCGAGCCTGGGAGCCCGCTGCACCATGGCCGTGCAGAGGCCCGCGAGCGGACCGAACTCCGGGCCGACGGCCATGGCGCCCACGATCAGGATGGCGTTGTCGAGCACCACACCACAGGCCGCGATCATGGTCGCGAGCGACAGGAACGCCAGGTAGGTGGCCGAGAGCGTGGACTCCTCATGGGTGGCGTCCTCGAGGTGCTGCCACAGCACGGCGTCGGCGCCCTCGCCCGGAGCCTCGAGCTCCGCCCGGTCCGCCCTCCTGGACAGCGAGAGGTCGATGCTCTCGACGGCGATCGAACCGGACTCCTCGATACCCCGCTTGCGCAGCTCGCTCAGCAGCTCGTCGGCCGCCTCCCGCGCGACGTCGCACAGCACGACGTCCCCGGCGGGATCGCGAGCGGCGCCCGCCAGTACCGCCAGGTGCGTGGTGCCGACGGTCCGTTGCAGCAGGGAGACGACCTCGTCGGTGCGGTCGCCGGGGACCATCAGGCGGAGATGCAGCATGGCAGCACGCTAGTGCGTCAGAGTTTGCGAAGGCTCAGCCTCTGGACCTTGTGGTCCGGTCCCTTGCGGAGCACCAGCGTGGCGCGGCCGCGGGTCGGTGCGACGTTCTGCTCGAGGTTCGGGCGGTTGATGGTACGCCACATCAGGCGGGCGTAGTCCAGCGCCTCTTCCTCGGAGACCTGGGTGTACTTGCGGAAGTACGAAGAGGGTTTCTGGAACGCCGTCCTGCGCAGCTTGCGGAAGCGGCCGAGGTACCAGTGCTCGATGTCTTCCGCGCGCGCGTCCACATACACGCTGAAGTCGAAGAAGTCCGCGAGACCCAGGCGCGTACGACCGTCCTTGCCGGGCAGGGCGGGCTGGAGGACGTTGAGGCCCTCGACGATGAGGATGTCCGGGCGGCGCACGGTGAGTTGTTCACCCGGGACGATGTCGTAGATGAGATGGGAGTAGACGGGGGCGGTGACCTCGTCCTTGCCGGACTTCACATCGGCCACGAAGCGGGTCAGGGCGCGGCGGTCGTAGGACTCGGGGAAGCCCTTGCGGGACATCAGACCGCGCCGGTGCAGCTCGGCGTTGGGGAGCAGGAAGCCGTCGGTGGTGATCAGCTCCACGCGCGGGTGCTCGGGCCAGCGCGCCAGCAGCGCCTGGAGGAGCCGGGCCGTCGTCGACTTGCCGACCGCGACACTGCCCGCGACGCCTATGACGAACGGGGTGCCGGGCTGTGAGCCGTGGCCATTGCCCGCGTCGCCCAGGAAGGTGTTCAGCGCACCCCGCAGATTGCCCGTGGCGGCCACATAGAGGTTGAGCAGCCGGGACAGCGGGAGGTAGACGTCCCGCACCTCGTCGAGGTCGATGACGTCGCCGAGTCCGCGCAGCCGCTCCACCTCCTCGGCGGTCAGCGGCAGGGGCGTCCGTTCCCGGAGGGCACTCCACTCGGCGCGGGTGAGGTCCACATACGGGCTCGTCTCGGCCCGTCGTTGGGTGCTGCGCGCTGGAGAGGTGATCACAGGTCTCATTGTGTGCGTTCGGCGGGCGGTGCGGGGCGTGGTGTCGCTCACGCCCCGCACCCCCCGCGGGGCCCGGACACCTGCCGGCCGGGGGCCGGGACGCGGGCCGAACCACCGGCGGTGTGCGGGTGCGGCCGCCGCCGGGAGGAATGTCAGTGGTGTGCGTCACAGTTGTGGGAGGTGTGGATCCCGAGACAGGCTTCGTCAATCCGAGGGGACGTCCATGACGTACGCGATCCAGGCGGAGGGCCTGGCCAAACGGTTCAAGGAGACGCAGGCGCTGGCCGGAGTGGATCTGGCCGCGCGTACCGGAACCGTGCTCGGCATGCTGGGTCCCAACGGGGCGGGCAAGACGACCGCGGTCCGGATCTTCGCCACGCTGATCCGCCCGGATGCCGGCCGAGCGACGGTGGCCGGGCACGACGTGGTGCGGGAGGCCGGCCTGGTCCGCTCGGTCGTCGGACTGACGGGGCAGTACGCGGCGGTCGACGAGAATCTGTCGGGCACCGAGAACCTGCTGCTGATCGGCCGGCTGCTCGGACTGCCCAGGAGGGAGTCGAAGGCGCGGGCCGGGGAGCTCCTGGACCGCTTTCAGCTGAGTGACGCGGCGGGGCGCGCGGCGAAGACGTACTCGGGCGGTATGCGACGGCGTCTGGACCTGGCGGCGAGCCTGGTCGGACGGCCGCAGATCCTCTTTCTCGACGAGCCGACGACCGGCCTCGACCCGCACAGCCGCAGCGAACTCTGGGACATGGTGCGCGGGCTGGTGGCCGAGGGGGTGACGGCGCTGCTGACCACGCAGTATCTGAACGAGGCGGACCAGCTCGCCGATGACATCGTGGTGATCGACAAGGGCCGGGTGATAGCCGGTGGCACGCCCGATGAGCTGAAGTCGGCGGTCGGCGGCCAGGTGCTGCAGCTGCGGCCGGTGCGGGATACGGATCTGGCCCCGGCGCACGCTCTGATCGTGGAGGCGGCAGGCGCCCAGACCAAGATCGAGGGAGCGGTGATCACCGCTCCGGTGAAGGACCCCGAGCTGATGCCCGCAGTCGTACGGCGGCTGGACCAGGCCGGGATCGCGGTGGGGGAGCTCACGCTGCGGCGCTCCAGCCTCGACGAGGTGTTCATGGCGCTGACGGGTCACCGTGCCGAGCCGGAGACGGAGGAGGGGCCCTCAGAGGAGGACGCGTTCGAGAAGGTGGGGAGTTCGGCATGAGTGCCGCCACGATCACGGCTCCGCTGACCAAGAGCGGCCGGGTGCGGCCGGGCGCCGCGCTCCAGCAGATCGGCACCATGGCGTGGCGGAGTCTGGTGTCGGTCAAGCACAACCCGTTGGAGCTGGTCGACTTCAGCATCACGCCGATCATGTTCGTGTTTCTTTTCACGTATGTCTTCGGCGGTCAGATGGCCGGCTCGCCCAAGGACTATCTGCAGTACGCGCTGGCCGGGATCATCGTGCAGAACACCCTGTTCATGACCATGTACACGGCGATGGCGCTCAACTCCGACCTGACCAAGGGTGTCTTCGACCGGCTGCGCAGCCTGCCGATAGCCCGGTCGGCGCCGCTCTTCGGGCGGATCGCGGCCGACCTGGCCAAGCAGCTGTGGGCGATGCTGCTGATGATCGGCCTGGGCACGCTCCTGGGCTTCCGGATCACCACCGGGCTCGGGGGCTTCCTCGCCGCCGCGCTGTTGCTCATGACCTTCGCCGCGGCGGTGTCCTGGAGCGCCGTGCTCATCGGCATGCTGGCGGGCGACCCCGAGAAGGTGCAGGTCTTCGCCTTCACGATCATCTTCCCGATCACGTTCACCAGCAGTGCGTTCGTCCGCGTCGACACGATGCCCGGCTGGCTCCAGGCGTGGGTGGACATCAATCCCGTCACCCATCTGTCCGATGCCTTCCGCGGTCTGCTGACCGGAGGGGAGGTGGCCGGGCCGGTCTTCTGGTCGCTGCTGTGGGCGGCGGCGATAGCGGCGGTGTTCATCCCGCTCGCCATGCGTGCCTACCGGGCCCGCGTCTGAGCGGGGGTGCGGACGAGCGTCTGCTGGGTGCCGGGAGCGTTCCCGGCGTCCCGGGTGTCCCTGAACGGCCTTCACCGGTGCCGGCACGGGTGCCGGGCGTCCTGGTGAGCAATTTTTGAGGCATGCCGAGCGTCCTTGAGCGTGCCTGACCGGCTCTGAGCGTTCCGCGTCGGAGGTCTATACCTGGCCGATATTCGGCGCTAGCGTCCCCGATGTCGGGGGACGAGCCGTGGAACTGCATGTGCCGGAGGGGGCCCGTTATGTCCACACGCCTTCGTGACCTCGTCAGCCGCGGCGACGGCAAGGACGGCGACCGCGGCAGACCGCGAAGACGCGGCCGGGGCGGACGGGGCGGGGAAGAGCGCGGGGACCGCGTGCCGGGGCCGCTGCTGACCCGGGAGGAGTTCGCGGGCCGGGTGTGCAGTGAACTCGCCGCCGCGCTGCCCGACGAGGATCTGGGGGAGGAGCTCGCCGACTGTCTCGACCTGTACGAGATGGGGAGCAAGCCCCGGTGCGAGGAGGTCGAGTATCTGGACCTGGTACAGGAGGCCCTCGACCGCATCGCGCGCGGCTGCTGAGCGGGTCCGCATCGGTTCCCGGCCGGACCGGCACCGGCTGCTGAAGCGGGTCCGCATCGGGTGCCCTGCGGATCGGCACCGGCTGCTGGGCCGGATACGGTGCGACGCCTCGGATCGCGCCCGGCTGCCGGGCGGATACGGCGCCGGGCTGCGGATCGCGTCCTGCCGCCGAGCGGATCCCGGGTGGCGCCGCCGGATCGCCCCCGGCCGCTGATCGATGGCCGCCCGTACGCCACGTAGGCTGCCCGCATGTGCGGAATCGTTGGGTACGTGGGAGGGCAGTCCGCCCTCGATGTCGTGATCGCCGGCCTGAAGCGGCTGGAGTACCGGGGCTATGACTCGGCCGGGGTGGCCGTGCTCGCCGACGGCGGGCTCGCCGCGGCCAAGAAGGCGGGCAAGCTCGCCAACCTGGAGAAGGAGCTGGCCGGCCGTCCGCTGCCGAGCGGAAGTACCGGTATCGGCCACACCCGGTGGGCCACCCATGGAGCCCCCAACGACGCCAACGCCCATCCGCACCTGGACAACGCGGGCCGGGTGTCCGTCGTCCACAACGGCATCATCGAGAACTTCGCCTCGCTGCGCGCCGAGTTGGCCGACCGGGGACACACCCTGGAGTCCGAGACGGACACCGAGGTCGTGGCACACCTGCTCGCCGAGTCCTTCTCCTCCTGCAATGACCTCGCCGAGGCCATGCGGCTGGTGTGCCGCCGCCTGGACGGGGCCTTCACCCTCGTCGCGGTCCACGCCGACGCGCCGGACGTGGTGGTCGGAGCGCGCCGCAACTCTCCCCTGGTCGTCGGCGTCGGCGACGGCGAGGCCTTCCTCGCCTCCGATGTCGCCGCCTTCATCGCGCACACCCGCGAGGCCATCGAGCTCGGCCAGGACCAGGTCGTCGAGCTGCGCCGGGACGGTGTGACGGTCACCGACTTCGACGGAGCGCCCGCGGACGTCCGCGAGTACCACGTCGACTGGGACGCCTCCGCCGCCGAGAAGGGCGGCTACGACTACTTCATGCTCAAGGAGATCGCCGAGCAGCCGAAGGCCGTGGCCGACACCCTGCTGGGCCGGATCGACGGGGCGGGCACCCTCAGCCTGGACGAGGTCCGCATCCCCGCCTCCGTCCTCAGGGAGGTCAACAAGATCGTCATTGTCGCGTGCGGGACCGCCTTCCACGCGGGCATGATCGCGAAGTACGCGATCGAGCACTGGACCCGGATCCCGTGCGAGACGGAGCTGGCGAGTGAATTCCGGTACCGGGATCCGATTCTGGACCCCCGGACCCTGGTGATCGCCATCTCGCAGTCCGGCGAGACGATGGACACCCTCATGGCGTTGCGGCACGCCAGGGAGCAGGGTGCGAAGGTCCTCGCCATCTGCAACACCAACGGTTCGACGATCCCGAGGGAGTCGGACGCGGTCCTGTACACGCACGCCGGGCCGGAGGTCGCCGTCGCCTCGACCAAGGCGTTTCTGACCCAGCTGGTCGCCTGTTATCTGGTGGCGCTCTATCTGGGCCAGGTGCGCGGCACCAAGTGGGGCGATGAGATCCAGTCCGTGATCCGTGAACTGTCGGAGATCAGCACCCAGGTCGAGCAGGTGCTGGAGACCATGGAGCCCGTACGGGAGCTGGCCCGGACGCTGTCGGGGAAGAACACGGTGCTGTTCCTCGGGCGGCATGTGGGCTTCCCGGTCGCGCTGGAGGGTGCGCTCAAGCTCAAGGAGCTCGCGTACATGCACGCCGAGGGCTTCGCGGCGGGCGAGCTGAAGCACGGGCCGATCGCGCTGATCGAGGACGACCTGCCGGTGGTGGTGGTCGTGCCGTCGCCGCGCGGCCGCTCCGTGCTGCACGACAAGATCGTCTCCAACATCCAGGAGATCCGTGCCCGGGGGGCGCGGACGATCGTGATCGCGGAGGACGGCGACGAGACGGTCGTCCCGTACGCCGACCACCTGATCCGTATTCCGGCCACCCCCACGCTTCTCCAGCCGCTGGTCGCGACGGTGCCGCTCCAGGTCTTCGCGTGCGAGCTGGCGACGGCGCGCGGCAACGAGGTGGACCAGCCGCGCAACCTGGCGAAGTCGGTGACGGTCGAGTGAGCCGTGCCTGTGCGTCGGCCCGTACGTGGGCTCGTGCTTCGGCCCGTAGGGGCCGCACGTGATCATCGGGGTGGGGATCGACGTCGCGGAGATCGACCGCTTCGCCGCCGCGCTGGAGCGTACGCCGGGGCTGGCGGACCGGGTCTTCGTCGAGCGGGAGCTCTCGCTCCCCAGCGGTGAACGGCGCGGAGTGGCCTCCCTGGCCGCGCGCTTCGCCGCCAAGGAGGCACTGGCGAAGGCGCTGGGCGCCCCCGGCGGTCTGCAGTGGACGGACGCGGAGGTCCTCACCGAGGACAGCGGCCGCCCGCTGTTGCGGGTGACGGGAACCGTGGCCGCCCGGGCCGCGGAGCTCGGGGTCCGCACCTGGCATGTCTCACTGAGCCACGACGCGGGCGTCGCCTCGGCCGTGGTGATCGCCGAAGGGTAGCGCTCGGCCTTGCTGATCGCCGAAAGGTAGCGCCGCGCCGGGACCGTGGACCGTCCATGACGAGCGACGACCGTCCATGGACCGTCAGTTGACGGACGCTCAGCCCGCCGTCGTCCCACGGGAGATCGTGCGGCGGCGTGGCCGGTTTCACACCCGGTGCGGACCGCCCGGCGCAAGCCGCCGTGTACGGACCACCGGTGACACCCGGCACCCCCATCGCGCGCGGTCCGGCCCGCTCGTGGGAAGACTGGGGGCCATGAGAACTGCGTACAGCGTGGAGACCGTACGGGCCGCCGAGCGGGAGCTGATGGCACGACTGCCGGACGGGGCGCTCATGCAGCGCGCCGCGGCCGGACTCGCCGCCTCCTGCGCCGATCTCCTCGGCCGGGTGTACGGGGCGCGCGTCGCGCTGCTCGTCGGCAGCGGGGACAACGGCGGCGACGCGCTCTACGCCGGGGCCCGGCTGGCGGGGCGCGGCGCCGGTGTCACGGCGGTGCTGCTCGCCCCCGACCGTACGCACCCCGGTGGACTGGCCGCGCTGCGCCGGGCCGGCGGGCGCGCGGTGCCGGGGGACGTCGGCGAACGCGTGATCGAACGGTCCGATCTCGTCGTCGACGGCATCGTGGGGATCGGGGGCCGGGGCGGGCTGCGCCCGGATGCCGCACGGCTCGCCCGGACGGCCCGGGAGTCGGGGGCGGGCATCGTCGCCGTCGACCTGCCCAGCGGGGTGAACGCGGACACCGGCGAGGTGGCGGGCGAAGCGGTGTACGCCGACGCCACCGTCACGTTCGGCGCCTACAAGCCGGGCCTGCTCATCGACCCGGCCGCCGAACGGACGGGCGCGCTGCGGCTGATCGGCATCGGCCTCGAGCCGTATCTGCCCGCTGTCCCGGACGTGGAGGCGCTGCAGCACGCGGATGTGGCGGAGCGGCTGCCGGTCCCCTTGCCGGAGAGCGACAAGTACCGGCGGGGTGTGGTGGGGGTGGTGGCAGGTTCGGCCCGCTATCCGGGAGCGGCGGTGCTCGCGGTGTCGGGAGCGTTGCGGGGCGGGGCCGGTGCCGTACGGTACGTCGGCCCGGCCGCGGACGCGGTGATCGCCCGCTTCCCCGAGTCCCTGGTGCACGCCGGGCCTCCGGCGAAGGCGGGGCGCGTACAGGCGTGGGTTGTCGGGCCCGGTCTGGGCGACGGGCCGGATGCCCGGCAGGCGCTGGACGATGTGCTCGCCTCGGACGTCCCGGTGCTCGTGGACGCCGACGGGCTGCGGCTGCTGGACCGCGAACGGCTCCGCTCGCGCCGGGCGGCCACGGTGCTGACGCCGCACGCGGGGGAGGCCGCCGTGCTTCTGGGGGTCGCCCGCGAGGAGGTCGAGGCGGCGCGGCTGTCCTCGGTGCGCAGGCTGGCGGCGGAGTACGGGACGACAGTGCTGCTGAAGGGCTCGACGACGCTGGTGAGTGCCGCCTCCTCCCTCTCCGACGGCGCCTCCCGTGCCTCCGATACGTCCGACGGCATCCCGGTCCGGGTCAACCCCACCGGCACGGGATGGCTGGCCACGGCGGGTAGCGGCGACGTGCTGTCCGGACTGGCCGGAGCGCTGCTCGCGGCCGGGCTCGAGGCACGGGAGGCGGCGTCGGCGGCGGCGTATCTCCACGGCCTCGCGGGTCGGCGCGCGGCGGGGCGGGAGGGAGGCCCGATGGGAGCTTCGGAGGTGGCCGAGTGCCTGGCTGCGGCCTGGCGCGACGTACGGGCCCGCTGAGGAGGCTGCGGCGTACGGTCGTTGAGCACGCGCGATGGACGACGCTCTGAGCGCGCCGCCACATGCGCGCCGCTGAGCGCGCGGCGATGCACGGCCCGGTGAGGGATATGGGGCTGCGACGTACGGCCCGGTGAGCGCGCCGCGACGGACGGGCCGGTGGCGGTCCGTCGTGCTGGTGCACGGTACGAGGCCGTGCATGGCGGGTCCATGCAGGGTTCGGCGGTGTGGTGTCCGGGACCGTACCGCCCTCGGCGGGAGGGGTGGGTGCGATCGTCGCGCTGAGTTGTTCTCGCGCGCCACGTTCTCGTGCGCGACGGAGGCCCGGCCTCCCGGCCGGAGCGTCCGATGTCCGGTGTGCCTCGATGCCCGTCGTGCCCGATGGGTTCTCGGACCCGCTGCTCCACGGGCGTCGGGAAGGAGGATGCTCGAAGGTTCCGGGGCGGGGTCGTCGGAGCACTGTGTGGTGGCGCCGGCGCGCTGTCGGTGGTGCCGGGGCGGAACGCGCCGGCCTGCTCCGCCGCGTGGGCGGAGAACCTGCGGCATCGGGGTGGTCTCCGGGCCGCCGCGGTGGGTCGCGGCACCCGGGACGGGACCGTAACCGTGTTCGGATCGTTCTGCGGTGTGCCGTCCCTCCCGACGCGCGGGCCCGCGGTACGCCCGCCGTGGAGAGGAACGGGATGCGTTCAACCGGGATGCGTTCAGCGGTGAAGAGGAGCGGGCGGCCCTTCGCTGCGGTGCTCGCCGTCGCGGCCCTGCTGCCGTTGGTGATCGGCGGAACCGAAGCGGTGGCCGCCGGTCCGGAGCCGCCGGGCGGACAAGGCGTCCGTGGCACCGCCGTCCCCCTCGAAGCGCTCGTGCCCGGCATTCCCCCCGGGGAGGGCGAGCGGCATGTGGACACACCCGATCAGGCGCTGCCACCGCGGATCCCCGGCGACGTATCCCTGCCACCCGATGCCCACGGAGGGTCCGTAGCGCCCGATGCCCACGATGGGCCCGTAACGCCCGGGGCCCACACCGGGGCCGTGCCCCCCGGTGCCGAAGGCCCGCCGGGCCGTCCGTCATCGAGCGTCCGGGAGGCGCCGGGCCGTGAGGCCGGGGCCGCCCACACGCCCGGCCGTGGCCCGAAGACGCACGACCAGGCCCCGCCGCCCCCCTCTCCCGCTCCGCCTGACGACACGCACGACCCCGTCGTCGAGTTGGTACCGCCGGATGAGGTCCAGCCCGGCGACGATGCCGCGGGCCCGTTGCGCTGCACCGACTCCACCGGTCCGTACCAGCGTGAGGTCGAGGAGTTCCTCCGACTCACGGTGAACGGCACGCAGTCGAAGCGGGACTGCGAGGCCATCCGCGCTTGGCAGACCAAGGAGAACATCGAACCCGCCATCGGCTTCGCCGGGCCGAGCACCTGGGGCCGTATGCGGCTCGCCGAGGCCCGGCGCGACCCCGACCCCGAGGGCCTGTGCCCGGTGGTGGACGGCCGCGTCGCATGCGTCGACCTCCCGCGCCAGCTGATGTGGGTGCAGTACGGCGGGCGGGTCGTCTTCGGTCCCGTGGCGATCCGCAGCGGCAAGCCCGGCTACCCGACCCGCGTCGGCTGGAACCGGATCTTCTGGAAGCACGAGGACCACTTCTCGACGATCTACCAGTCCCCGATGCCCTTCGCCCAGTTCTTCAACGGCGGCCAGGCGTTCCACGGCGTTTTCGGCAATATCTACGACCAGGAGGGTGGCTCGTACGGCTGCGTGAACCTCACGTACCAGGACGCCAAGGTGTTGTGGAACGTCCTGCAGAAGGACGACCGCGTCTTCTCCTGGGGGCGGCGCCCCGGGACCTGACGCTCCCGCCGGACATGCCCGGGTGGCGGCCCCGGTGCGCGGGGCAGTGTCTCACCGGGCCCCCACCCGCCGCGGGCCCGGTGAGACACTGTCCCCGATGACTGCATATGCAGGCGGGGAGCGCACCGGCCCCACCGCCCCACCGATGCGTGCCCGAGCCGTGGTCGACCTGGCCGCCCTGCGGGCCAATGTCCGTGCGCTGCGCGCCCGCGCGCCCCGCTCCGAGCTGATGGCCGTGGTCAAGTCGGACGCCTACGGCCACGGCGCGGTGCCGTGTGCCCGTGCGGCCCGCCAGGCGGGCGCGAGCTGGCTCGGCACCGCCACGCCTCAGGAGGCCCTGGCGCTGCGCGAGGCGGGGGACACCGGTCGGCTGCTGTGCTGGCTGTGGACACCCGGCGGACCATGGCGCGAGGTGATCGAGGCCGACGTCGATGTGTCGGTGAGCGGTATGTGGGCGCTGCGCGAGGTCATCGACGCGGCCCGCGCGTGCGGCCGTACGGCACGGGTGCAGCTCAAGATCGACACGGGTCTCGGCCGCAATGGCTGCCCGCCCGCGGCCTGGCCCGAGTTGACGGCCGCCGCCCGCGCCGCCGAGGCCGAGGGCCTGCTCACGGTGACCGGTATCTGGTCGCACTTCGCCTGTGCCGACGAGCCCGGGCACCCGTCGATCAAGGCCCAGCTCGCCGTCTACGGCGAGGCGTTGGAGGAGGCCGGGCGAGCGGGGCTGGAGCCGGAGGTGCGGCATATGGCCAACTCCCCGGCGGCGCTGACGATCCCCGAGTCCCACTTCGACCTGGTACGGACCGGAATCGCCGTCTACGGTGTCTCCCCGAGCCCGGAGATCGGACTTCCGTCCGACTTCGGGCTCCGGCAGGTGATGACGCTCGCCGCGGACATCGCGCTGGTCAAGCGGGTCCCGCCGGGGCACGGCGTCAGCTACGGCCACTACTACATCACCCCGGGCGAGACCACCCTCGCTCTCGTGCCGGTGGGGTATGCGGACGGGGTACCCCGGCACGCCTCGGGCAGCGGGCCGGTGCTCCTGGGAGGGAAGTGGCGGACGGTGGCGGGCCGGGTCGCCATGGACCAGTTCGTGGTCGATCTCGGCGGTGACCTGGTCGAAGTGGGGGACGAGGCGGTGCTGTTCGGTCCGGGCGACCGGGGGGAGCCGACCGTGGAGGACTGGGCGCGTGCGGCCGGAACCATCGGGTACGAGATCGTCACCCGGATCGGGACCCGGGTGCCGCGCGTCTACGTCCATGAGGACGCCCTTCAGGACTGAAGCGAGCTGTCAGGCTGGAGCGGGCCTCAGGCCGAAGCGCGGCTGGGCACGGCACCACTGGGCACGGCACCACGGCACCACGGCACCACCGGGCACGGCACCACGGCACCACCGCACCAGTGGGCACGTGATGACGGCACGACTGGGCACGGCACCGACTGAGCACCGCATCGACGAGGAGCGGCACGACCATGGGTGAAAGCACCGCGAGAGGCGCGGGGGGCGCGGTGGGCGCGGGGAACGCGGTCGCCGCGGCGGCGGGAGCGGCGGCAGCCGGGGGCTGGCGCCGCGCCGGTGTGGCCGGGGCGGCGATAGGCGTGGTAGCGGCGGGCGCCGCCGCGGGGGTCGCCATCGAACGGCTCACCGTCGGCCGGGGCATACGCCGCAAGGCGCGGCTGGCGCTGGATGCCACCGGCCCGTACGGCACGTTGCGCGGCACTCCCGGTTACACGGTCTCCGACGACGGCACCGAGCTCTACTACGAGGTCGACGACCTCGGGCCGGAGGAGGAAGGGCCGCGCAGGCGCCGCCTCTTCGGCCGCCGCCGGCCGGCGCCGATGACCGTGGTCTTCTGCCATGGCTACTGCCTCAACCAGGACTCCTGGCACTTCCAGCGAGCCGCCCTGCGCGGTGTGGTGCGGACGGTGCACTGGGATCAGCGCAGCCACGGTCGTTCGGCCCGTGGCCTGGCCCAGGGCGACGGTCTTCCCGTCAGCATCGATCAGCTCGGGCGCGATCTGAAGGCGGTGCTCGACGCGGCGGTGCCCGAGGGGCCCGTGGTGCTCGTGGGGCATTCGATGGGCGGCATGACGGTGATGGCGCTGGCCGACCACGATCCCCGGTTCATACGGGAGCGGGTGGCGGGCGTCGCCCTCGTGGGCACCTCGGCGGGCAAGCTCGGCGAGGTGAACTACGGGCTCCCGGTCGCGGGGGTGAACGCGGTACGGCGCTTCCTCCCCGGTGTGCTCAAGGCCCTGGGCTCGCAGGTGGAACTGGTGGAGCGGGGGCGGCGGGCCACCGCTGACCTCTTCGCGGGCCTGGTCAAGCGGTACTCCTTCAGCTCCCGGGACGTCGACCCGGCCATCGCGCGCTTTGCCGAGCGGATGATCGAGTCGACACCGATCGATGTCGTCGCGGAGTTCTACCCGGCCTTCCAGGAGCACGACAAGGCGGACGCCCTGGCGCACTTCCGGGGCCTGCCGGTGCTGGTCCTCGCGGGGGACAAGGACCTGGTGACGCCGAGCTCGCACAGCGAGGCGATCGCGGATCTGCTGCCCTCGGCCGCCGAACTGGTGCTGGTGCCGGACGCCGGCCATCTGGTGATGCTCGAGCACCCGGAGACGGTGACGAACCGGCTGACGGAGCTCCTGGCGCGGACCGGTGCGGCCACCTCGGTGACGGCGGTACGGGCGACGCGCTCGGCACAGGGCTGAGCGGCCCGCCCGCGCCCGTCCGCCCCGTACCATCGGCCGGTATGAACGCCCCGTACGACCCGCCCACCGCGACGCCCGCGGACAGCCCGGGCAGCACCCATGATCCCGCTACGCCCGGTGCCGCTGATGCCGCTGCTGCTGTCGGTGCTGCCCGCGCCGCCGTGACGCTCACCGTCCACAGCCCCGACCAGATGCGGGAGCTGGGGCAGCGGCTGGCCGAACTGCTGCGCCCCGGTGACCTGGTGCTGTTGACCGGCCGGCTGGGCGCGGGCAAGACGACACTGGCCCGCGGGCTGGGGGAGGGGCTGGGCGTGCGGGGTGCGGTCACCTCGCCGACGTTCGTGATCGCCCGGGTGCATCCCTCGCTGAGCGGCGGCCCCGCGCTGGTGCATGTGGACGCGTACCGGCTGGGCGGCGGGCTCGACGAGATGGAGGACCTCGACCTCGATGTGTCGCTGCCCGAGTCGGTGGTGGTCGTCGAGTGGGGTGACGGGAAGGTCGAGGATCTTTCGGAGGACCGGCTGCATGTGGTGATCGGGCGGACCGAGGGCGACGAGACCGTGGAGAACGATCTGCGGGACGTCGCGATTACCGGTGTCGGGCCCCGCTGGGCTGCTGCCGACCTGTCTCCGCTGGCCGGCTGAAGGGGACCGTCCGGTTCGTTGCGGTGCTGTTTACGTTCCGACAAGGCGTCGGCAAGATGTTGCGCGGTCGGTGCCGGGCATGGTCACATGGAGACAGAGACCTGGTTAGGTCTACCTAACCTCGCCTGCACCAGGAGCCCCAGGAGGCATCCATGCCGCGCCATGAGCCCGCTGCTGACGCGCTGAGGCCGGGGCGTCGGAGCGACGACCAGCTGCCGCCGCTGTCGCGGACGCAGTCACCCTCGTCCTCACCTTCGATGAGCCAGCTGCTGGCCGCATGCGCCGCGGCGAGTGCGGTCTCCACGCCGCCCGACTCTCCGGAGGCCGCGGAGCGGGCGTCCGGCGGCGCCGACGGAGCGGGACGCCGGGACGCCGCCTGATCCTCGCCGGACACTCCCTGGTCCGCCCCGTACAGCTCGGTGCGGATCCGCTGGGCGGTCCGCGTGGCGAGCGAGAGGCCGGTGTCCTTGTCAACCTTGTCGCCGCCCACCCTCACGATGGCGAGTACGCCGCCGACGCGGACGTCGACCGCGTAGGACGGAGTGCCGTCGTACTCGTCACCGCCGGTGAGCCGTGAGATCTCCAGCAGCGCCTCGTCGCCGAGACCGGCGATGTCCCGGGCCTCGTGGTGCTCGAGGACGGGGGCGGCCTCCGTGTCGACGGTGACGTCGGCACAGGTCTCGTGGAGCCGGCGCCGGACCTCCAGATACCGCTCGGTGCGCTCGGCGGCCATCGACACCAGCTGGACAGTGACGATCGGGCCGTGCTCGGCGGCGGGTGCGAGTCGCACGGTTTGCTGGGCGCCGGCCCCCGCGAAGCCCCTCAGCTCCTCGCGCAGGTCGTCCGCGGGCTCGCACTGGCTCCAGTCACCGCCCCCGTACCGGCCGAAGAGCCCCAGGTCCGTCCCGGTCACCCTCGCGCGCCTGCCGAACGCCTCGGCGGGCAGGAGCGCAGCCTTCAGGTCGGCTTCGGTGAAGACCCGGTCCGGGTCGGCCTCGCCGTCGACGCCGGGCGCCGTGGAGGGGGCGCCCGACGGGTTCCCCGAGGTGGCGGGACGTCCCGGACCCGGCGGTGCCTCCGTGCTGCCGCATCCGGTGAGAAGGGCCGTCAGCACGACGGCGTAGCCGGCGATTCCCGTGCGTACGGCCGCTCGCACGGTGCCCCCCACGGTTCGACGAACAGTTCGACCGACACCCTAGGAGTTGGCCCGGGCCAACTGGTCGGGCCTGGGGCGGTCTTCCCGTGGCCATCGGCAACGAGTGCCCGGACGCGGCGTACTCCGTTCGGGTGAAGTGCTCTGCGGCCGCCCGGAGATGTGGGCGGCCCGGCGCTCAGGCGACCACGACGACCTTGGTGCCGATCGTGGCGAAGGTCCACAGCGCCTCGCCGTCGGCGCGTTGCTCGCGGATGCCCCCGGTCTTCCTCGTCGAGGCCGGGTCGGGCATCGACCCGTCGACGGCCGCGCTGAAGCCGATCACGACTCCGTCGACCGTGGTGAACCGTACGACGTGCTCCACGGGAATCCCGTCCGAGCCGGGGATACGCGCGGAGCGGGAGGTGACCGCGTACTGGCCCGGCGAGGGGCTGACGGTGCTCGGGGTGACCTGGTAGCTGCGGGTGGGCCGGTCGTCGTTGCCCACCAGCCAGACCCGCTTCTCGCCGAGCGAGTAGACGACCCGCACCCCGCTGCCGGAGTTCTCCGGAACGGGATGTTCCTGCTTCTTGCCGGACCCGGCGGACTTTCCGGGCTCGTGGTGCGTCGCGGCGGAGGGTCGGGGTTTGGCCCCGACAGCGGGGGCGCCGGCGGACGCCTGGAAGGCGAGGAAGCCGACCACGGCGAGGGCGGCGGCGGTGAGACCGGCCACGATCGTCCCGGAGTTGCTCCGTGCCACCCTGTGCCGCCTCTCGTCCTGCCTGTCCGCCATACCTGCGCCTACCGGCCAGACCGTAGCACCGAGCGCCCGTGCGACTACGCGCATGGGCGCGCGAACACCCGTCCCGCCACCCGGTGGCGCCGCCGCCCCCAGCGGGGCTGCCGCGGCACCGTCCTGTTGTTGCCGGCCGCTTCCTCGCCGGATGACTCCGGGCGTGCAGTGCGATCGGATCGCATGGCCACCGCCTGCTCCGCCCGCGCTGCCACCGGTCGCGGCCTGCGCCGGGCCCGGGGCTCGTTTCGCCCCCTGCGGACCGGGTCAGGGTCCCCGGAACGCGCCGTAGGCTGTACGCGTGCTGCTGCTCGCTCTTGACACCGCCACCCCCGCCGTCACCGTCGCCCTCCACGACGGGGACGGTGTCGTCGCCGAGTCGAACCAGGTCGATGCGCGACGCCACGGCGAGCTGCTGCTGCCCGCCGTCGACCGGGTGCTGCGCGAGGCCGGGACGAAGATCGACTCCGTGACCGGCATCGTCGTCGGCGTCGGCCCCGGTCCGTACACCGGGCTGCGCGTCGGGCTCGCGACCGCCGCCGCCTTCGGCGCCGCGACCGGCGCCCCGGTCCACGGGCTGTGCACGCTCGACGGCATCGCGTACGCCGCCGGGCGGGCCGGGCTGGCAGGCCCGTTCACCGTGGCCACCGATGCCCGGCGCAAGGAGGTCTACTGGGCCCGTTACGCCGACCCGCGCACCCGTATCACCGAGCCCGCCGTCGACCGGCCCGCCGACATCGCCGGGCAGGTCGCCTCGGACCCGGTCGTCGGCGCGGGAGCGGTGCTGTACCGCGAGGTGTTCCCGCAGGTGCCCGACGGCATGCCCGAGTACCAGTCCGCGGCGGCGCTGGCCTCCCTCGCGGCGGAGCGGCTCGCCTCGGGCGGGGACTTCCTGCCCGACCGGCCGCTGTATCTGCGCCGCCCCGACGCCCAGGTGCCCGCGAACTACAAGGTGGTCACACCGAAGTGACCGACGTGACCGACGCGACCGCGGGACCCCCCGGCACCGTGACCTTGCGTGAGATGCGCTGGTGGGACATCGAGCCGGTGCTGGAGCTCGAGCGTGAGCTCTTCCCCGACGACGCCTGGTCGCGGGGGCTGTTCTGGTCCGAACTCGCCCATGCCCGAGGGCCGTCGGCCACCCGCCGCTTCGTCGTCGCCGAGGAGAACGGCAGGATCGTCGGCTACGGCGGGCTCTCCGCCGTCGACGGCACCGGTGACATCCAGACCATCGCCGCCGCCCGTGAGCACTGGGGCACCGGGCTCGGCGCACGCCTCCTCACCGACCTTCTGAGGGGCGCCACCGCCTTCGAGTGCCATGAGGTGCTGCTGGAGGTACGGGTCGACAACACCCGTGCCCAGCGGCTCTACGAGCGTTTCGGCTTCGAGCCGATCGGATTCCGCCGCGGCTACTACCAGCCGGGGAACGTGGACGCGGTGGTGATGCGCCGTACCGAATCCTCTGCGGACACCGTCCCCGTCATGGACACCGACGAGCCCGCGATCGTCGGCACAGACACCGACACAGACACCGGCACGGACACAGACACCGGCACGGACACAGACACCGGTACGGACGAACAGGGAACGACCAACGATGGCTGACGAGCCGCTTGTCCTCGGCATCGAGACCTCCTGCGACGAGACCGGCGTCGGTATCGTCCGCGGCCATACCCTCCTCGCCGACGCCGTCGCCTCGAGCGTGGACGAGCACGCCCGCTTCGGCGGCGTCGTCCCCGAGGTCGCCAGCCGGGCGCACCTGGAGGCGATGGTTCCGACGATTCAGCGGGCGCTCAAGGATGCCGGGGTGGCGGCGAGCGACCTCGACGGGGTGGCGGTCACGGCCGGGCCCGGGCTCGCGGGCGCGCTGCTGGTCGGCGTCTCGGCGGCCAAGGCATACGCGTACGCGCTCGGCAAGCCGCTCTACGGGGTCAACCATCTCGCCTCGCACATCTGCGTGGACCAGCTGGAGCACGGCCCGCTGCCCGAGCCGACGATGGCCCTGCTGGTGTCGGGCGGCCACTCCTCGCTGCTGCTGGCACCGGACATCACCAGCGACGTACGCCCCCTCGGCTCCACCATCGACGACGCCGCGGGCGAGGCCTTCGACAAGGTCGCGCGGGTGCTGAACCTCGGCTTCCCCGGCGGCCCGGTCATCGACCGCTACGCGCGCGAGGGCGATCCGGAGGCGATCAACTTCCCCCGCGGCCTCACCGGCCCCCGCGACGCGATCTACGACTTCTCCTTCTCGGGTCTCAAGACGGCCGTCGCCCGCTGGATCGAGGCGAAGCGCGCCGCGGGCGAGGAGGTACCGGTCGCGGATGTCGCGGCGTCCTTCCAGGAGGCCGTCGTCGATGTGCTGACCCGCAAGGCCGTACGGGCCTGCCGGGACAGCGGTGTGGAGCATCTGATGATCGGCGGCGGGGTCGCCGCCAACTCGCGGCTGCGCGCGCTGGCCGAGCGGCGCTGCGAGGACGCGGGCCTCATGCTGCGGGTGCCGCGCCCGAAGCTGTGCACGGACAACGGGGCGATGGTCGCGGCGCTGGGTGCGGAGATGGTGGTCCGCGGGCGCCCGGCCTCGTCCTGGGATCTGCCCGCGGACTCCTCGCTCCCGGTCACGGAAACGCACGTGCCCGGCCAGGATCACGACGACGCTCCCGGCCACGGCAACGCCGACGACCCCGTGCACACTCATGACCACGACCACTTCCATGAGCTGAGCAAGGGCAATCTGTACTCATGACGGTGGCCCTGATGTGGGAGGCGCGGGCCGCCGAGGGCCGCGGCCCGGAGCTGCTGGCGTGGGCGCGCGAGCAGCAGCTCGTACGGACGCCGCTGCGGCGTGAGACGTTCAGCGCGCCCGGGGACCGGGTCCTGGTGATCACCTGGTGGGACGCACCGTTCGACGCCGCCCTCCCCGAACTGCCTGCCCCCGCCGCGGGCCTGCTCCACCGCCCGGTCCACCGCTGGCGCTTCGAGGCGCTCGACCACGATCGGGCGTCCGGCTGAGGCCCGTGCAGGTCACCGGTCAACCCGCTCCCGTGCCACACCTCCCGCGGGCGGCCGTGGCGACAAGGCGGGCTACTGGCCCCCGGGGCCGGCTGAGGCGCAACGGATTGCCGGAGGGATCGCGGAAGGCACAGTCGCGGACGCCGTACGGCCGGTCCATCGGCTCCTGAATTCCTGCCCTGATCGCGTGACCGGATGCCTGACCGGTCGGGTCGTACCCGGACCGGACAGCCGGGCGGTGCGTCAGGACGGAGCCGGGTGGCCGATCAGCATCGTGGGGGCGCCCGCCGCGCGGGTGAGAAAGACCGTGGCCGCGTTCGGACCCTGCGGCTTGACCTTTCTGCGGAGCTCCTCCGGCTCGACGGCCGAGCCGCGCTTCTTCACCGTCAGCTTCCCGACCTCGCGCTCACGGAGCAGCGCCTTCAGCTTCTTGAGGTGGAAGGGCAGCGCGTCGGTGATCTCGTACGCCGTCGCGTACGGGGTCGGGCGGAGCTCGTCCGCTGTCACGTAGGCGATCGTCGGATCGATCAGCCGGCCGCCGACCGCCGCCGCCACGTCCGCCACGAGATGGGCCCGGATCACCGCGCCGTCCGGCTCGTACAGCCAGCGCCCGACCGGGCCCGGCACGGGGTCCGGCAGACCGGCGCCGGTCAGGGTGCGCGGGCCGGGCAGCAGCGTGGCGCGCCGGGTGCCGGGGCCTGTGCCGAACCAGAGGACGGCTTCCTTGACCTCACCGCCGTCCGAGATCCACTCCGCCTCCGCGTCGTCCGGCACCGCCTCGTGGGGAATGCCGGGTGCGATCTTCAGTGCCGCGTACGGAGCCGTACGGGCGGCGCCCACCGCCCAGGACAGCGGCGGGGAGTAGGCCTCCGGGTCGAAGATCCGCCCTCGGCCGCCCCGCCGTGCGGGGTCGGCGAAGACGGCGTCGAATCGGGAGGTGTCGACCTCCGCGACATCCGCGCAGCGCACCTCGATGAGGTCGGCCAGCCCCAGTGCCTCGGCGTTGGCCCGGGCGACCGCGCAGGTCAGCGGGGACCGGTCGACGGCCAGCACCTCCACACCCGCCCGCGCGAGCGCGATGGCGTCGCCGCCGATACCGCAGCACAGGTCGGCCAGCCGCCTGACGCCCAGCGCGGCGAACCGCTCCGCGCGGTACGTGGCGACGGATGTACGGGTCGCCTGCTCGACGCCGTCGGGCGTGAAGAACATGGCGGCCGCGTCCTCGGCGCCGAACTTGGCCACGGCTCGCTGCCGCAGCCGTGCCTGGCCCAGCGCGCTGGAGACGAGTTCGGCCGGGTGCTCCCGGCGCAGCCGGGTGGCGGTCGCGAGTTCGTGCGCGGGCTCGTAGTCGCGCAGGTCCGCGAGCAGGGCCCGGCCCTCGTCGGTGAGCAGGGCGGAGAAGGAGTCGAGGGCATCCACTCGATCAATTGTGGGCCAAGCGGGGGACGGGCCGGGCGCCACGGCGCTGTCGCACCGTCGCCGGGCCCACGTCCTGGCAGGATGCGGCGCCATGAAACTAGTACGACAAAATGAAAAAAGCACTCACGACCGCAGATTCCGCCCCACCGCCTACGGGGCCGCCGCCCTGCTCCTGATCGGCGTCGTCGGAGGAGCCTGCGCGCAGCCTCCCGATCGCGCCGGGCCGCGGGGGCGTGCCGACCCCGAGGGAGGAGTGCCGCCCGGTGCCGGGCACGCCGGAGCAGCTCCTCATGGGGCTCCGCCCTCGGACCGGCGGCCGGACCGGCCCCCGGAGCGGAGGCCGGACCAGCCGCCTGGCCCGCACCCTGACCAGCCGCCTGACCGCCACCCGGACCGGAAACCGGGGCCAGAGGCCGTACCGCATCCGGGCCCCGAAGCCGTACCGCGTCCCACCCCGGCCGACGGACTCGTCGCCCGGCCCGGGGCCGGAGGGAGCCCGGGCGCCGGCACGGGCCCGGGCTTCGTCACCGGGGCCCCCGCGGAGCTCCCCCGGGACCTGGTCATCTACTACCGGGGAGCGGTGAGGTCCGAGGGCGCCCGCCTCGCAGCGGCCAAGCGCTGGGGGCTGAGCCGCCCGCCCCTCCTTCCGCCGGCTCCGCCCACCGTCGCAACGGGGCCGCGCTCCCCCCGGGGCCTCCCCGGCGGCCGGGACCTGCCCCGGGTGCTCACCCGGGTCCCGACCCGCGACCGCGTCGTCTTCCTCACCATCGACGACGGCTCGCACAAGGACCCGCAGTTGATCCGTATGCTGCGCGAGCTCCAGGTGCCGGTCAGCGCCTTCCTGAGCGACTACGTCGTACGCGACGACTACGGCTACTTCCGCGAGCTGCAGAAACTCGGCGTCTCCCTGAACAACCACACCCTCACCCACCCCGACCTGCGCGAGCTGTCGTACGAGGACCAGCGCAAGGAGATCTGCCGCCAACAGGTCATCCTGGAGAGGGAGTTCGGCGTCCGGCCGTGGCTCTTCCGCCCGCCGTACGGCAACTACGACCAGGAGACCCTGCGCGCCGCCCGGAGCTGCGGCGTCCGCGCCGTTCCGCTCTGGACCGAGGAGGCCTTCCCGGACCGGATCGAGTCCGCCGACGAGAAGGGCGAGCTGCATCCCGGCGACATCATCCTCACCCACTTCCGGGGGCGCGGGGAGTGGCCCGGCACCATGCCGGACATGGTCCGCCGGGTGCTGGCCAGGGCCACCGCACAGGGCTTCGCGATCGCCCGGCTGGAGGACTACATCTGAAACCGCGGCCGCCTTCCGCGCGGCGCGCCCGAAGCTCGTTGGCACTCTAGTTGACTGAGTGCTAACGCCGTCATAGTCTCAGCATTGGCACTCTCCACCAGGGAGTGCCAGCCACACAGCGACGGGCAGGTCCGGCACCCGCGACGACGGATCTACCAGGTCGCCACCTCAGACAGTTAACCCCGTGAGATCTCCGAAGGGGGAGGTCGGATCGTGACGACCGCCAGCACCAAGGTTGCCATCAAGCCGCTTGAGGACCGCATTGTGGTCCAGCCGCTGGACGCCGAGCAGACCACGGCCTCTGGCCTGGTCATTCCGGACACTGCCAAGGAGAAGCCCCAGGAGGGCGTCGTCCTGGCCGTGGGCCCGGGCCGCTTCGAGGACGGCAAGCGCCTTCCGCTCGACGTATCCGTCGGCGATGTCGTTCTCTACAGCAAGTACGGCGGCACCGAGGTGAAGTACAACGGCGAGGAGTACCTCGTCCTCTCGGCTCGCGACGTTCTTGCGATCGTCGAGAAGTAATTCGCCCCAGCTTTTTTGATCTGCGCCCCGGCTCCCGTGTCTGAACAACCGGGCGTCCGGGGTGCAGTTCGTTGAGAGGACATACCGAACCATGGCGAAGATCCTGAAGTTCGACGAGGACGCCCGTCGCGCCCTCGAGCGTGGCGTCAACAAGCTTGCCGACACCGTGAAGGTGACGATCGGCCCCAAGGGCCGCAACGTCGTCATCGACAAGAAGTTCGGTGCCCCGACCATCACCAACGACGGTGTGACCATCGCCCGTGAGGTCGAGGTCGAGGACCCCTACGAGAACCTGGGCGCACAGCTCGTGAAGGAGGTGGCGACCAAGACCAACGACATCGCGGGTGACGGCACCACCACCGCCACCGTGCTCGCCCAGGCGCTGGTCCGCGAGGGCCTGAAGAACGTCGCCGCCGGCGCTTCCCCGGCCGCCCTGAAGAAGGGCATCGACGCCGCGGTCAAGGCCGTGTCCGAGGACCTGCTCGCCGTCGCCCGCCCGATCGACGAGAAGTCCGACATCGCCGCCGTCGCCGGACTGTCCGCCCAGGACAAGCAGGTCGGCGAGCTGATCGCCGAGGCGATGGACAAGGTCGGCAAGGACGGTGTCATCACCGTCGAGGAGTCCAACACCTTCGGTCTGGAGCTCGACTTCACCGAGGGCATGGCCTTCGACAAGGGCTACCTGTCCCCCTACTTCGTCACCGACCAGGAGCGTATGGAGGCCGTCCTCGACGACCCGTACATCCTGATCCACCAGGGCAAGATCTCCTCCATCCAGGACCTGCTGCCGCTGCTGGAGAAGGTCATCCAGGCCGGTGCCTCCAAGCCGCTGCTGATCATCGCCGAGGACGTCGAGGGCGAGGCCCTGTCCACCCTCGTGGTCAACAAGATCCGCGGCACCTTCAACGCCGTCGCCGTCAAGGCCCCGGGCTTCGGTGACCGTCGCAAGGCCATGCTCGGCGACATCGCCACCCTCACCGGTGGCACCGTCGTCGCCGAGGAGGTCGGCCTCAAGCTCGACCAGGTGGGTCTCGACGTGCTGGGCTCCGCCCGCCGCGTGACCATCACCAAGGACGACACCACGATCGTCGACGGTGCGGGCAAACCCGAGGACGCTCAGGCACGGGTCGCCCAGATCAAGGCCGAGATCGAGGCCACGGACTCCGACTGGGACCGCGAGAAGCTCCAGGAGCGCCTCGCGAAGCTGGCCGGCGGCGTGTGCGTCATCAAGGTCGGCGCCGCGACCGAGGTCGAGCTCAAGGAGAAGAAGCACCGTCTGGAGGACGCCATCTCCGCGACCCGCGCCGCGGTCGAGGAGGGCATCGTCTCCGGTGGTGGCTCCGCGCTCGTCCACGCGGCCAAGGTGCTCGAGGGCAGCCTGGGCAAGGAGGGCGACGAGGCCACCGGTGTCGCCGTCGTCCGCCGCGCCGTCGTCGAGCCGCTCCGCTGGATCGCCGAGAACGCGGGCCTCGAGGGCTACGTGATCACCTCCAAGGTGGCCGAGCTCGAGAAGGGCCACGGCTTCAACGCCGCGACCGGCGAGTACGGCGACCTGGTGAAGGCCGGCGTCATCGACCCGGTCAAGGTCACCCGCTCCGCCCTGGAGAACGCCGCGTCCATCGCGTCGCTGCTGCTCACGACCGAGACCCTGGTCGTCGAGAAGCCGGCCGAGGAGGAGGCCGAGGCGGGTCACGGCCACGGCCACGGTCACGCGCACTGACGCAGGCCTCGCGCCGGCCTCACGCGCACCGACACCGGGCACGCGGCACCGACCGCGCCCCGCTCGGCCGCGCAGCTCCGGCTGCACGAAGGCCCCCGCTCCCGCCGCTCAGCGGCGGGGCCGGGGGCCTCGTGCCGTCCCGGTCCATGGGGCGGTGTCCGTGCCTGACGACGACGACCCTCGGGGCGCCCTGACGAGGAAGGCATCAGGATCCGCGCCGGTACCGCCGCGGCCTACGTCGGGGCCGCGTTGAGCTCCCGGAGCAGCCGGGGGATGTCGTAGTGCCACCAGGTTTCCTGGATCTTGCCGTCCTGGAACCGGTAGACGGTGGTGCCGGTCATCGTGACGTCCCTGCCCGTGGGACGGATGCCCATGAAATCCCCGCGGTGTGTGCCGCGCCAGGTCCACAGGGTGGTGACCTCGTCGCCCTCGGCCACCATGCTCTCGATCGTGAAGTCGAAGGCGAAGGCATTCCGCCAGCCGGTGACATCCTGCCGAAGGACATCGGAACCGACCGTGGTGTCCTCTTCCTTGGACATGTCATGGTCAATGACGTCGGGCGCGAACAGCTCGTCGATCAGGTCGAGACGGCCGCCGACGGCGACCTCGTCATAGAAGCGCCGGGCGGTCTCCTTGTTGAGCGCCTCGTCGCGGACCACGTCCAGGTCGGTGAAGGTCGGCGGTGCGTCGCAGATCGCCACCATCTCCCGGAAGATCTGTTCGGTCTCCGGCAGGCTCGAATTCCGCATCGCCTCCTCGTACGACGGGAATTCTATGATCTCGACATAGTGCTCTCCGTTGGAGCGATCCCGGCCCACCAGGGCGTGGGTGGCGGTCCGCTTGCCCTTCGTCTGCTCGGCCCAGGTGTCCAGAAGCCGGTTCATGTCGTCGAACTTGTCCGTCTTGCAGTCGATGATCTGTACGAATGTCATGAGCGCCTCCTGGAGCGGGTCGGTGATTCGTCCGCTTAGTGACGAAATGCCCGTCTGTCCGGCCCCTCAACCCCAACACCCCCCTGGTACAGCCGGGGCCACGCCGTCAGCTCGGTCCGTACCGGCGTCCCGTGCGGGAGGTGATACCGCTCAGCGCGCCCCGCGGGGCCAGCTTCGCCAGGCCGGTGAGCGCCTTGTACCGGGGGTCGGGCACCGAGACGGTCCTGCCCCGCGCCAGATCCTTCATCGCCGCCGCCACCAGGCGGTCGGCGTCCAGCCACATCCAGCCGGGCACATTGCCGGTCTCCATCCCGGCCCGCTCGTGGAACTCCGTCCGCACGAACCCGGGGCACAGCGCCATCAGCCGTACGCCCGTACCGGCCAGATCCCGCGCCGCGCCCTGGGTGAACTGCACGACCCACGCCTTGCTCGCGCCGTACGTGCCGCGCGGTACGAACGCCGCCACCGACGCCACGTTCACCACCCCGCCGCGCCCGCGCTCCCGCATCCCGGCCGCCGCCGCGGCCGTCAACCGCAGCACGGCCTCGCAGTGCACCTTGAGCATCGTCAGCTCATCGTCCATCGGGACCTCGAGGAACGTGCCCTTGTTGCCGAAGCCCGCGTTGTTGACCAGCAGGTCGACCGGGTGCTTCCGCTGGGCGAGCCGCGCCTCGACGGCCGCGATCCCGTCGTCCACCGACAGATCCGCGACCAGGACGTCGGCCTCGATCCCGTGCCGGTCGTGCAGCTCGGTCGCCTGCGCCTTGAGCCGTCCGGCGTCACGTGCCACCAGCACCAGGTTGTGCCCGTCGGCGGCCAGCCGCCGGGCGAAAGCCGCCCCGATGCCCGCCGTGGCTCCCGTAATCAATGCAGTCGTCATGCGCGAACGCTAGCGCTGCCTCGGCCGAGGTTCACCCCGCCGGCCACCCTGGCAACGGCTTCCCCCGGCAACGCGGCGGGGCGAGTGCCCCCGGCTGCGTTGCCGGACCGACCGAGGACGCCCTCCCGCGGCCTTCGGCATGGCTGACCCCAGAGGCCGGTCCGTGCCTGGTGATTGACCAGCTCACCTCGCTACCGGGCGAACCCTCGGCTGACGTGGCATGCCCTGTCTGACACCTCCCGCGTGGCCCACGAGCTCCTCCACCCAGCGGTGGCGGGGGGAGCCGTGGCTCCGCCTTGCGGCGGACGACGCCATGCGTCGGACAGGTCCTGGCGCGGGGCCCCTCGCGGATCAGCTCCGAGGAGCCGTCCGCCGGAGCGCCTTGGCGCGGGCCTCCGGATGCAGCGCCTCACCCGCGGCGAGGACGCGCGGCAGCAGCGCGGGTTCCAGAGTCTGCGCGCGGAAGAGGAAACTGACGGTCACTTCGTGGTCCGGGCGGTGCACGATCTCGATCGGATCCCCGGCCCGTATCCCGCCCGGCTCGATCACCCGGAAGTACGCGCCCGGGGCGGCGGCCCGCGTGAACCGTGCGACCCAGCCCTCCTCGTCGAGCCACCCGGCGAACGTGCGGCACGGGGTACGCGTGGAGGTCACCTCCAGGACCAGGTCGGGGCCGATCCGCCAGCGCTCACCGATGAGCGCCCCGTTGACGTCCAGTCCGGCGGTGGTGAGGTTCTCGCCGAAGGCGCCGTTGCTCAGCGGACGGCCCAGCTCCGCCTCCCAGGTGTCCAGGTCCTCCCGGGCGAAGGCGTAGACCGCCTGGTCGTTCCCGCCGTGGTGCCGGGTGTCGGCCACCGTGTCCCCCGCGAGCGCGCTCCCCGCTGTCCCTTTGGGGCCGGGTGCGGCGACTCGTACCGGCCCGTCCGCCGGCCGCTTGTCGATACCGGTGCCCCCAGGCGCGTCGGTGTAGTCGGCGAAGTGCGGACGGCCCAGGTTCACGGAGAGAACACGCATGACTCGACACCGTACGGGCCCCTCTCGACGGGCGCGACAGCATTCCCGGTGGGCTCACGTCTCCTTCCCGGGTGGGCTCAAAGCCTCGCTTATGGTTGAGGCATGATCGAGGCCCGCCATCTGAGAGTGCTGCGTGCCGTGGCCGCCACCGGCTCGTTCTCGGCCGCCGCCCGGGAGCTCGGCTGCACCCAGCCGGCCGTCAGCCAGCAGATGAAGGCCCTGGAGCAGTCCGCCGGCACACCGCTCCTGGTCCGTACCGGCCGTGAGATGCGCCTGACCGAGGCCGGCGAGGCCCTGGTCCGGCACGCCGCCGGGATCCTGGCGGGGCTGACCGCCGCCGAGGAGGAGGTCGCGGCCATCGGCGGGCTCCGTGCCGGGCGGGTCCGGCTGGTGTCCTTTCCGAGCGGGAGTTCCACGCTCGTACCGATCGCGCTCGCCGAGATGCGCGCCGCCCACCCCGGCACCCGGGTCTCCCTCGTCGAGGCCGAACCACCTCGCTCGGTGGAGATGCTCCGGGCGGGTGACTGCGACATCGCGCTGGCCTTCCGCTATCCGGAGGTGCGGGGATCCGGTCCCGCCGCCGCCGGGGACTGGGACGAGCTGGTCGTGCGGCCGCTGCTCACGGAGCGGCTGGTGGGGGTCGTCCCCGAGGGACACGCGTTCGCCGCCGCCGACCGCGTCCGCATCGCCGATCTGGCCGAGGAGTCCTGGATCGCGGGCTGTCCGCGCTGTCGCCGGCATCTGGTGGAGGTGTGCGAGAGCGCCGGATTCACGCCCCGGATCGACTTCGCCACGGACGCCTATCCGGCGGTGATCGGGCTGGTCGGGGCCGGTCTGGGGGTCGCGCTGCTGCCCGAGCTGGCACTGGTGGGGGCACCGCCCGGCGGCAGCTGGGGGACGGTACGGGCCAAGGGCGCCGCGACGGTGGAGGTCGAACCTGTGGTGCAGCGGGAGGTCGTGGCGCTCACGCTGCCGGATCTCGCCCGGGTGCCGGCGGTCCGGGCCATGCTCGACCACCTGGCCCGCGCCTCGCAGGGCTGACCCGGGCGGCAGTGGTTCCGGTCAGCGGTCAGCAGGTCCAGAAGAATCGTTTCTTCAGCGTTTGCGGCTGTCCTCTCAGGTGCCGGTGGTGGCGATCATCCGGTGCCGGGCTCGCCCCATCAGCTCTTCGCGTTCGTCCTCCGTAAGCCCGCCCCACACGCCGTAGGGCTCCCGCACAGCCAGCGCGTGCGCCGCACACTCCGCTCGTACCGGGCATCGCATGCAGACCTCTTTGGCCGAGGCCTCGCGCGCGCTTCGGGCCGCACCGCGTTCGCCTTCGGGGTGGAAGAAGAGCGAGCTGTCCACCCCGCGGCAGGCGGCCAGCAGCTGCCAGTCCCAGAGATCGGCATTGGGGCCGGGAAGGCGGGAGAAATCTGCCATTGCTTATCCCCTCGGAGGTGTTCCGGTGCGGATACAGTGCCCACGACCGTACATCCACTGTGTAAGTAGATGTAAATATGACTCATTGCGAATCTAGCGACAGACACCTGCAGATGTGAAGAAAAGCCGCCAAATAGGGCATAGTCCATCCGGAGGGCCCGGTCATGCGCTGCGTTCGGTGCGTGTCCGTGCCCTCACGTAGAGTGTTGAAGGTGGTCGCCGGATCCCGTAACTCTTTCGGGTGACCGTCGTTGAGAGTGCGGAGGCGGTTGACGAGACAAGTACTCGGGCAGATGTCCGAGGCGGTCAATCGCTCAGGTGACGATACGTACCAGCCTGGAGGCTCAAGGTGACGCGCATCAGCTGCGGAGGACGGCCATGACATCCGTCCTCGTCTGCGACGACTCCCCGCTTGCCCGAGAGGCGCTCCGCCGCGCGGTCGCGACCGTGCCCGGCGTCGAGCGCGTGACGACGGCCGCCAACGGCGAGGAAGTCCTCCGCCGCTGGGGAGCCGACCGTTCGGACCTGATTCTGATGGACGTACGGATGCCCGGGCTCGGCGGGGTCGAGACCGTGCGCCGGCTGCTCTCCGCCGACCCCGGCGCCCGGATCATCATGCTCACCGTGGCGGAGGACCTGGACGGTGTGGCGCTTGCGGTGGCCGCCGGCGCCCGTGGCTACCTGCACAAGGACGCCTCGCGCGCCGAGTTGCGGGCGACCGTCACGCAGGCCCTCGCCGACCCCACCTGGCGGCTCGCCCCGCGTCGGCTGAGGTCCGCGGAGATGGGCGCCGCGCCGACGCTCACCGCGCGGGAGATCCAGGTGCTCGAAGGTATGAGCCATGGCCGCTCCAACGCCGAGATCGGCCGTGAGCTGTTCCTCTCCGAGGACACCGTCAAGACGCACGCCCGGCGACTGTTCAAGAAGCTCGGCGCCTCGGACCGCGCGCACGCCGTCGCGCTCGGTTTCCGCTGGGGCCTGGTCCGCTAGGGCCTGTTTCTCATGTCGCGTCGGTCGTCCTGCGGTGTCCGGTGCGGGGGGTACGCCTCCCACTGCCGCCGGGAGGACCCCCACCGGCCGAGGGCTGGGGGAGTGGGGTGGCTGGGGGTGCTCCCCCAGCCACTGCCTGGAGTCCTGCCCGGGGGGCCTCGGGCCACGACGACCGGCTGGACACAGCCGGGTGCGGCCCGCCGTCGCCGCGCCCGAGGTCACCTTCGGGCCGCGGGCCCGACGTGGCCCGGTCGGCGCATCCCGGGCCGTGCCGGGTGATGCGCGGCATGGGTACGGGGGTCCCTGTCCGCACTCCAGCGGGCGGGGTAAGCATGTTTCGCGCGCACTGTCGCATCCTTGAGGTATGGAGTGTCTCGGGGACGGCTCAGTCGGGGGGAGGGCGCAGGACGTGACAACCGGCGCACCTGCTCATAACGCTTCGGTGCACAACCACGGACGCGGTGCCACGGACCATCCGGGGCCAAGGCACCATGGACCGATGCGCGAGGACGAGAACCCGGGTACCCCCATGGCCGGAGGCCCTGGAGGAATCGGCGCGCTCGTCCACCGCGCCGTCGAGGGGGACGAGCGGGCCACCGACGATCTGCTGGCCCATGTGCATCCTCTCGCGCTCCGCTACTGTCGGACCCGGCTGTCGCGGCTGCCCGGCGACGCCCGGCACTTCGTGGACGACCTGGCGCAGGAGGTCTGCCTGGCGGTCCTGTGTGCGCTGCCCCGTTACCGGGACACCGGACGGCCCTTCGAGGCCTTTGTCTTCGCGATCGCGGCCCACAAGGTCGCGGATCTCCAGCGGGCGGCGATGCGCGGGCCGGGCAGTACGGCCGTACCGTCCGACGAGATGCCGGAGCAGCCGGACGATTCGCTCGGGCCCGAGGAGCGGGCGCTGCTGAGCAGTGACGCGGAGTGGGCCAAGAAGCTGCTGGCGAACCTTCCCGAGCACCAGCGCGAGCTGGTGCTGCTGCGGGTCGCGGTCGGGCTGACGGCCGAGGAGACCGGCCAGATGCTGGGGATGTCGCCGGGTGCGGTGCGGGTGGCACAGCACCGCGCGTTGAGCAGGCTGCGGGCCCTGGCCGAGCAGTAGCCATAGCAGTGGCCGGAGCCCGTTAGCATGGGAGTCCGCGCTGGGCAAGAGCACTGGGAAGGTGTCATGACTGACAACGTCGACGGAACGCCCGAGAAGTTCGCGATGCTCGGGCTGACATACGACGACGTGCTCCTGCTGCCGGGCGCGTCGGAAGTTCTCCCCAATGCGGTGGACACCTCGTCCCGTGTATCGCGCAACGTACGGGTCAACATCCCGCTGCTGTCCGCGGCCATGGACAAGGTCACCGAGGCCCGGATGGCCATCGCCATGGCCCGCCAGGGCGGCGCGGGCGTGCTGCACCGCAATCTCTCCATCGAGGACCAGGCCAACCAGGTGGATCTGGTGAAGCGCTCCGAGTCCGGGATGGTGACCGACCCCATCACGGTCCGGCCGGACGCGACGCTGCGCGAGGCGGACGACCTCTGTGGGAAGTTCCGTATCAGCGGCGTACCGGTGACGGATGCGGCGGGCAAGCTGCTCGGCATCGTCACCAACCGCGATATGGCCTTCGAGGTGGACCGCAGCCGTCAGGTCCGCGAGGTCATGACCCCGATGCCGCTGGTCACCGGCAAGGTCGGGATCTCCGGCGAGGACGCCATGGAGCTGCTGCGCCGCCACAAGATCGAGAAACTTCCGCTGGTCGACGACGCCGGTGTGCTCAAGGGCCTCATCACGGTCAAGGACTTCGTGAAGGCCGAGAAGTACCCGAACGCGGCGAAGGACGCCGAGGGCCGGCTGGTCGTCGGTGCCGCGGTGGGCGTCGGCGACGAGGCGTTCGACCGGGCGCAGGCCCTGGTCGAGGCCGGTGCCGACTTCCTGGTCGTGGACAGCGCGCACGGCCACAGCCGGGGCATCCTCGACATGATCGCCAAGGTCAGGTCCAACGTCACCGTGGATGTCGTGGGCGGCAATGTCGCGACCCGCGACGGCGCGCAGGCGCTGATCGACGCGGGCGTGGACGGTGTGAAGGTCGGCGTCGGACCGGGCTCCATCTGTACGACGCGTGTCGTGGCGGGCATCGGAGTACCCCAGGTGACGGCGATCCACGAGGCCGCGCGGGCGTGCAACGCGGCGGGTGTCCCGCTGATCGGCGACGGCGGCCTGCAGTACTCCGGTGACATCGCCAAGGCCATCGCGGCCGGTGCGGACACGGTGATGCTGGGCAGCCTGCTGGCCGGGTGCGAGGAGTCGCCGGGCGAGATGGTCTTCATCAACGGCAAGCAGTTCAAGTCCTACCGCGGTATGGGCTCGCTGGGCGCGATGCAGTCCCGCGGGCAGGGGCGGTCGTACTCCAAGGACCGCTATTTCCAGGACAATGTGCTGTCCGAGGACAAGCTGGTTCCCGAGGGCATCGAGGGCCAGGTGCCCTACCGGGGTCCGCTGGCGTCCGTGGCGCACCAGCTCGTGGGCGGTCTGCGGGCGTCGATGGGCTATGTCGGCTCGGCCGACGTCCCGGAGCTGAAGGAGAAGGGCCGCTTCGTGCGGATCACCGCGGCGGGGCTCAAGGAGAGCCACCCGCACGACATCCAGATGACGACGGAAGCGCCGAACTACAACCGGCGCTGACCAGCAGAGCTCTGAGCCCGCGGGCGGACGGCCCGCGGGCTTCGGCATGTGCGTCGGGGATACTGGAACGGCAGACGTTGAGGGAAAGGCCACACAGGTGACTGAGATCGAGATCGGACGCGGCAAGCGCGGCCGCAGGGCGTACGCGTTCGACGACATCGCCGTCGTCCCCAGCCGGCGCACCCGGGACCCGAAGGAGGTCTCGATCGCCTGGCAGATCGATGCCTACCGCTTCGAGCTGCCGTTCCTGGCAGCGCCGATGGACTCGGTCGTGTCCCCGCGGACCGCCATCCGGATCGGCGAGCTGGGCGGCCTGGGTGTGCTCAACCTCGAAGGGCTGTGGACCCGGTACGACGACCCGGAGCCGCTGCTCGCGGAGATCGCCGAGCTCGACGAGCGGACCGCGACCCGCCGGCTGCAGGAGATCTACGCCGCTCCGATCCGGGAAGAGCTCATCGGGCAGCGCATCAAGGAGGTGCGCGACTCGGGCGTCGTCACCGCCGCCGCACTCTCGCCGCAGCGGACCGCCCAGTTCTCCAAGGCCGTGGTGGACGCGGGCGTGGACATCTTCGTGATCCGCGGGACCACGGTCTCGGCCGAGCATGTCTCGGGCGCTTCGGAGCCGCTCAACCTCAAGCAGTTCATCTATGAGCTCGACGTGCCGGTCATCGTGGGCGGCTGTGCCACGTACACCGCGGCGCTGCACCTGATGCGCACCGGCGCGGCCGGTGTCCTCGTCGGCTTCGGCGGCGGGGCCGCGCACACCACGCGGAACGTGCTCGGCATCCAGGTGCCGATGGCGACCGCCGTCGCCGATGTGGCCGCCGCGCGCCGGGACTACATGGACGAGTCCGGCGGCCGGTACGTTCACGTCATCGCCGACGGCGGTGTGGGCTGGTCCGGCGATCTGCCGAAGGCCGTCGCCTGTGGGGCGGACGCGGTGATGATGGGCTCCCCGCTGGCCCGCGCGACGGACGCGCCGGGCCGGGGCCACCACTGGGGCATGGAGGCCGTCCACGACGAGGTGCCGCGCGGCAAGCGGATGAACCTCGGTGCGGTCGGTACGACGGAGGAGATCCTGCTCGGCCCCTCGCACACGCCGGACGGCTCGATGAACTTCTTCGGGGCGCTGCGCCGTGCGATGGCCACCACCGGCTACTCGGAGCTCAAGGAGTTCCAGCGCGTCGAGGTGACGGTGGCGCCGTCCCAGCACGACAAGCGCTGACGCTCACGCTGAGCGCGTACGTACGCGGGGCCCGGCCGTGGATGCGGCCGGGCCCCGCGGTGGTGGTTGCCTACGTTCTGACGCCGACCGGTGGCCTGTGGCATCCGTACGAGGCCACAATCGCCGGGCGCGGGGTGGGCGTCAGCCCGCGAGTTTCTTCGTGACGCTGAAGCCCGCGAAGCCCGCGAGCCCGTAGAACAGGGCGTCGATGGGCTCGAGTTCTTCCTTCCACGCCTCCGAGATGATGTCGAGGTGCTTGGTCAGCGCCTCGACGACCGAGACGTCGCCCAGGTCGCTGACTGCCAGTGCGTAGCCCAGGATCTGCCCGAAGTAGACGCCGAGCAGGCCGAGCACGATGCCGACGACGGGCAGGGCGGGGTTCCGGCCGCCGAGCTTGCCCAGAGCGGCGCCGATGAGGGCGCCGACGCCGATGGCGAGATAGCCGATCTGGGCGCCGTCCGACGCCTTGAGGATCGCGCCGTAGACGCCGGCGCCGACGAGCATGGCGACGGCGCCCGCGCCGATCGCGAGGCCGACGTTGCCCTGGCGGGACGGGGCGGGCGGCGGAAAGCCGCCCTGGTCGCCGTAGGGCTGCTGGGGCGGTTGGCCGCCGGGCTGCTGCCGGCCGTACGGATTTCCGGGCTGCGGCGGCTGCTGCTGCCAGGGCTGGCTCATGGTTCCCCCGTTATGAAGGTGTGGGACCGCGCTCGGGACGAATCGGACTGGAGTGCGGTCGACTGAATTTCGGCCAGAAGGCTAACAGTCGGTGCTGACAACCCGACAAGGGCTTTTCACGGTCCGTGACATGTCTGGTACCTGACAGAGACCCACGACGGCGTGGCCGCACGTACCGGTTGGTCCGGGTGGGCGGAAGCGAGCCGGAAGAGAGGCTGCGGGGATACGGGGTGGAACACCGTCACTCGGTCACGCGTTCGGGATCCGTCGGGAGGCCGGGCGGTACGGGACGACCGCCGTCACTCGGCTACGCGCTTGGCGACCAGGAAGCCCTCGAGGGCGGCGACGGTGTAGAAGGTGACGTCGTTCTTGCCCAGGATCTCGCTGCGCCAGTAGTCCAGGGCCGGTCCGGCGTGGCCGGTGAGGAGGTCGAGCGGGGAGTACCCGGGCCCGGCCGAACCGGACTGCATGGCTGCGGCCAGGAGTTGGGCGATGGCGACACCCGCCATCGCCAGCGGGATGCCACTCACTGCCACGGCCCGAGAGCGGCCGCCCGCCTTGCCGAGCACCGCGCCGACGAGCAGACCGATCCCGAGGGCCCAGTAGCCGAGTTCATGCCCCTGCGGACCGAGCGCACCCTGGAGGGTGCCGAGGAGCAGGGCGCCGACGACCGCGGTGACGGCCCCGGCGGCTATGCCGGTCGTCGGGCGGGCCTCTCCGCCGGTGCCCCGGGTGCCGCCGCCGCTCGCGTCGCCGCCCCGGGAGTCTCCGCCGCGCCCGCCCGAGCTGAAGCCCGAGCCCGCGCCCGGGCCACTGTCCAGGCTCGCGCCACGCACCGTACGACCGGGCGCCGAGGATTCGTTCATGCAGCGGCTTCGGGGCACTTGGAGGGGTGGCGGCCCGGCTCGGCCCCCGCGGCGGTTTCCTGGCTGCACTGGCCCATCGTCAACTCCCCTGAAGGCACGTCGGTGTGACGCTAGCAGGTGGGTCCGACGACCGGTCCCGGAGCTCACAGCCGATCGGCCGCACCGGCGGGCGTCGCGCCGCGGGTGTCCAGCAGCAGTTGCGCCTTGACCGCGAGTCCCTGCAGGTCGTAGGTGCGGTGGTGCTGGAGCAGCAGCGTCAGGTCCGCCTCGGCCGCGGCCTCGTACAGGGCGTCCGCCCGCGGTACCGGCCGGCCCATGACCTGCCACTGCGCAACGTACGGGTCGTGGTAGCTGAGCTGCGCGCCCATCCCGAGCAGTCGGGAGCCGATCTCATGGGCGGGCGAGCCCTCCTGGTCGCCGATATCGGGTTTGTACGTCACCCCGAGCAGAAGGATCCGGGCACCGCGCGCCGACTTCCCGTGCTCGTTGAGGAGGGTCGCGCAGCGCTGGACCACATAGCGCGGCATCCGTCCGTTGACCTCCTGGGCCAGCTCGACCATCCGCAGCGGGTAGCCGAGGCTGCGGCCCGTGTAGGAGAGGTAGTTGGGGTCGATCGGGACGCCATGTCCGCCGACACCGGGCCCCGGGCGGAAGGCCTGGAAGCCGAACGGTTTCGTCTCGGCGCAGCGCACCACGTCCCAGAGGTCGACGCCGATGTCATGGCAGAAGACCGCCATCTCATTGGCCAGGGCGATGTTGACGTGCCGGTAGTTGGTCTCCAGCACCTTGACGGCCTCGGCCTCGCGCGGGCCCCGTGCGCGGACCACCCGGTCGGTGAACCGCCCGTAGAAGGCCGCGACGGCCTCGGTGCACGCGGGCGTGAGGCCGCCGATGACCTTGGGGATGCCCGCGTACCCATGGGCGCGGTTGCCCGGGTCCAGACGGCTCGGGGAGTACGCGAGGTGGAAGTCGTGCCCGGCGCGCAGCCCGGACCCCTCCTCCAGGATCGGGCGGAGGAATTCCTCGGTGGTGCCCGGGTAGGCGGTGGACTCCAGCACGACAGCGGCGCGCGGGCGCAGTCGCCCGGCCAGCGCGCGGGCCGCGTCCCCGACGGCGGACAGGTCCAGGGCCCGGTCCTCGCCCAGTGGCGTGGGCGCACAGATCACGGCGGTACGGACCCGCCCCAGCTCCGCCGGATCGGTGGTCGCCCGGAAGCCGGCGGAGAGCATACGGCGGAGCTCGGCGGCCGTGAGCGAACCGTCCACCGGAGGGCGGCCTGCCCGCAACTCGGCGATGGCGTGGACGTCGGTGTCGTAGCCGATCGTGGGGATACCGGCGGCAGTGGCGGCCTGGGCGAGGGGTAGACCGAGATGGCCGAGTCCGATGACAGCGAGGTCTGCGGGCATGGCTGGAATCTGTCCTTCCCGAGACGATTCTTTATGGCTTTATGTAAGGCTAAGCACACATATGACTGATATTGAGGATTGGGTGATGGTGGAGACCTCGGTGTTGCTCCCGCGGGCGCAGGCTGGCTGTGACCGCGAGGCGCGTCGAGAATCGACCGACGGCGGAATCGGCGACCCGGACCACACGGGAGGCAGCGGTGAGGACAGCGACACTTGGACCGGCCGAGCGCAGTGAGGCACTCGCCCGAATGGCCGAACGAGAGCTGGACATTCTGGTCGTGGGCGGGGGAGTGGTCGGTGCGGGCACCGCGCTGGACGCCGCCACCCGCGGTCTGCTGACCGGGCTGGTCGAGGCGCGGGACTGGGCTTCCGGCACCTCCAGCCGTTCCAGCAAGCTCATCCACGGCGGTCTGCGCTATCTGGAGATGCTCGACTTCGCGCTGGTGCGGGAGGCGCTGAAGGAGCGCGGTCTGCTGCTGGAACGGCTCGCTCCGCACCTGGTGAAGCCGGTGCCCTTCCTCTATCCGCTGCAGCACAAAGGCTGGGAGCGCCTGTACGCAGGGACGGGCGTCGCCCTCTACGACGCCATGTCGGTCTCGTCCGGACACGGGCGCGGACTGCCCGCGCACCGCCATCTGACCCGTAAGCACGCGCTGCGTGTCGCCCCCTGCCTGAAGAAGGACGCCCTCGTCGGCGCCCTGCAGTACTACGACGCGCAGATGGACGACGCCCGCTATGTGGCGACCCTGGTGCGTACGGCGTCGGCGTACGGGGCCGAGGCGGCGAACCGGTCCCGGGTCATCGGGCTGCTGCGCGAGGGGGAGCGCGTCGTCGGCGCCCGCGTCAAGGATGTGGAGGGCGGTGGCGAGTACGAGATCCGGGCCAAGCAGGTGGTCAACGCCACGGGCGTCTGGACGGACGAGACACAGGCGCTGGTCGGCGAGCGGGGCCAGTTCCACGTACGGGCGTCCAAGGGCATCCACCTCGTCGTGCCCAAGGACCGGATCCACTCCACGACCGGGCTGATCCTGCGCACCGAGAAGAGTGTGCTGTTCGTCATCCCGTGGGGCAGGCACTGGATCGTCGGCACCACCGACACCGACTGGGACCTGGACAAGGCGCACCCGGCCGCCTCCAGCGCCGACATCGACTATCTGCTGGAGCATGTCAACTCCGTGCTTGCGACGCCGCTCACCAGGGATGACGTGGAGGGGGTGTACGCGGGGCTGCGTCCGCTGCTGGCCGGGGAGTCGGAGGCGACCAGCAAGCTCTCCCGCGAGCACACGGTCGCGCACACCGCGCCGGGCCTGGTGGTGGTCGCGGGCGGCAAGTACACGACGTACCGGGTGATGGCGAAGGACGCCGTGGACGAGGCGGTGCACGGCCTCGACCAGCGCGTGGCGGAGTGCGTCACCGAGGACGTGCCCCTGGTCGGCGCGGAGGGCTACAAGGCCCTGTGGAACGCACGGGCGCGGATCGCCGCGCACTCCGGTCTGCACGTGGCAAGGATCGAGCACCTGCTGAACCGCTACGGCTCGATGGCCGAGGAGGTGCTGGAGCTGGTGGCGCGGGACCCGTCCCTGGGCGAGCCGCTCGCCGCGGCGGACGACTATCTGCGCGCCGAGATCGTCTACGGCGCGTCGCACGAGGGGGCGCGGCATCTGGACGATGTGCTGACGCGCAGGACGCGGATCTCCATCGAGACGTTCGACCGGGGGACGCGCAGCGCCCACGAGGCAGCCGAGCTGATGGCGTCGGTTCTCGGCTGGGACCGGAACCAGATCGAGAAAGAGGTCGAACACTACGAGAAGCGGGTGGAGGCGGAGCGGGAGTCGCAGCGCCAGCCGGACGACCAGACGGCCGACGCGGCGCGCCTGGGCGCACGCGACATCGTCCCGCTCTGACACGCGGCCGCCTCCTGCGGTGCGGGGGGCGGGTGCGGCGCTGTGGCCGGGGCGGCTCGCCGCGGGGGCGCTACGGGCTGTCAGGGGCCGCCACGGGTCGCTGCTCGCCGTCCCCCCTCTGCTCTGGCGTCCCGGCTGTTCGGCAGGCGGGACGAGCGCGGTGCGGCGTGCGGCGAGCCGGGCGAGGCGCCCGGCCTCATGCCTGTACGTCTCGCCGGGCCCCATGCCTGTACGTCTCGCCGGGCCCCATGCCCGTGCGTCTCGCCGGGCCCCATGCCCGTGCGTCTCGCCGGGCCCCATGCCCGTGCGTCTCGCCGGGCCCCATGCCCGTGCGTCTCGCCGGGCCCCATGCCCGTGCGTCTCGCCGGACCTATGCCCGTACGTCGGGCTCGCCGGCGGTCTCATGCCCGTGTGCCGCGCTCCCCCCTGGCCTCATGACCGTGTGTTGCTCCGGGACTCGCGCCCCGCCCGTGCCTCGCGCCCGCCTCGCGCCCGTGCCTCGCACCCGCCTCACTCCCACGCCCGGCCCGACGCCCGTGCCTCGCGCAGAACTCCGCTTCCAGGAGGCGGGTTTCCGCCCGCCTGCTGCCGATCTCGTCGGTGTTGACGCGATAGCCGAGTACATGGCTGCCGCCGCGCGTCCCGACGATCTGGACATACGAGCCGTTGATGACGCCGTTGTGGCCCCACAGCGTCTCCCCGCACGGGAGCCGCACCGGGAAGAGCCCCAGCCCGTACGCGCCCCCGGTTCCCGCGGTGTCCAGCATCCCGCGCAGCTGTCCGGGCGGCAGCAGCCGGCCGCCGAGCAGAGCGCGGAGGAAGCGGTCGAGGTCGCCCAGGGTGGAGACCATCTCACCCGCCGCGCCCGCGCTCGACGGGTCCAGCGCGGTGACGTCCGCCGGCCTCCGCTCATCCGCCCCGGACTCCGCCGACCTGCCGGAGTAGGCCCTGCCGTGCGGCGCGGGCAGACCGGCCCGCGTACCGGGGAAGGACGTCCCCCGCAGACCGAGCGGCCCGATGATCCGCCGTCCGACCTCTTCCGCGTACGGGCGGCCGGTCACCTTCTCGACGACCAGCCCGAGCAGGATGTAGTCGGTGTTCGAGTAACGGTAGCCGGCGCCCGCCCGGGAACGCGGCGGATGGCGCAGTGCCGTACGGACGAGCTGCTCCGGGGTGTGCGTGTCGAGACGGTGTTCGGGGAAGCCCCGCCCCACGGACCGGTCCGTCATCCCGGGGTCCCGCATGTAGTCGAACAGTCCGCTGGTGTGGTTGAGGAGTTGGCGCAGGGTGATCCGGCGGCCGTCATTGCCGTGGCCGCGGACGAGCCCGGGCAGGTGTTCGTCCACGGTGTCGGTGAGGTCCAGCCGGTGCTCCGCGGCCAGTTGCAGCACCACCGTGGCCACGAAGGTCTTGGTGACGCTCCCGGCCCGGAAGCGGTCCCCGGCCAGGATCCGGCGGTTGCTGCGGAGGTCCGCGACCCCCGCCGTGTCGAACCGGGACCCGTGCCCGTCCCGCGACAGGGCCGCCGCGCCCGGCGCGTCACCCGCGGTCACCAGTTGCCGTACGGCTGCCCGGACGCCCGGGCGGGCCTGTTCGGCCCCGCTGTCGCCCGGGCGGGCACAGCCACCCGTCGACACCGCGCCTGTCAGCAGCGCCGCCACCAGGGCCGCGGCTGCGGACGGGTGTGCGGTGCGCTTCGGCATGGACGGCCTTTCGTCTGGTACGCAGACATCATGACCCGCTCCTACCCGCAGGACGTCAGGGGGTCCCACAGGCGGACCCGGGCCTTCCCCACCCCCGCGTATGAGGGACAATGAGGGCTCTGCCGGGGGCGGGGCGCCCGAGTTGGAATCAGAAGCGCCGATGGAGTCGCCATGAAGCACGCCAACTCGGCGCCGTAGTGGATTGATTGCAGCGCTGAGGGGATTCATGTCGAAGGCGGAGCAGACGCAGGGCAGCACGGGACGCCTCCTCGCCGGACGCTACCGGCTGGGCGAGGTTCTCGGCCGCGGTGGGATGGGCACGGTCTGGCGGGCGAAGGACGAAACCCTCGGCCGGACGGTCGCCGTCAAGGAACTGCGCTTCTCGTCCACGGTCGACGAGGACGAGAAGAGGCGGCTGATCACCCGCACCCTCCGCGAGGCGAAGGCCATCGCCCGTATCCGCAGCACGGGCGCCGTGACCGTCTATGACGTGGTCAACGAGGACGACCGGCCCTGGATCGTCATGGAGCTCATCGAGGGCTCCTCCCTCGCGGACGTGGTACGGGAGAGGGGCGGACTCACCCCGCACCGGACCGCCGAGGTCGGGCTCGCGGTTCTCGACGTGCTGCGCGCGGCGCACCGCGAGGGCATCCTGCACCGCGATGTGAAGCCATCCAATGTGCTGATCTCCGACGACGGCCGGGTCGTCCTCACCGACTTCGGTATCGCGCAGGTCGAGGGCGATCCGTCGGTCACCTCCACCGGCATGCTCGTCGGCGCGCCGTCGTACATCTCGCCCGAGCGGGCGCGGGGCCACAAGCCGGGCCCGCCCGCGGATCTGTGGTCGCTGGGCGGCCTGCTCTACGCGTGTGTGGAGGGCGTGCCGCCGTACGACAAGGGCTCGGCGCTCGCGACGCTGACCGCGGTGATGACGGAGCCGGTGGACCCGCCGAAGAACGCGGGCCCGCTGGAGGAGGTCATCTACGGCCTGCTGGCCAAGGACCCGGGGCAGCGGCTGGACGACGCGGGGGCACGTGCTCTGCTGGAGGACGCGCTGAGCGCGCCGGAGGACCAGGGCCCGCAGGCGCCGGAGCCGACCAGGACGATGATGCTGCCCACGGTGTCCGTCGAGGAGAAGCCGGTCTCGTCGCAGGCGGCGTCGTCGAAGGCGGCCGCGCGCAAGCCGGCGTCCCGGAGACCGTCGTTCTCGAAACCGTCGCTGTCGAAGCCGTCGCTCGCGAAGGCGGCGAAGCCGGAGTCCACGTCTGCGACGTCAACGTCCGCGGAGTCCGAGTCCGCGCACTCCGCGGCCGCGAAGTCCGCGTCTCCGGAACCGGCGGCGAACCCCGGGACGGGTCCCGGGGCCGCCGGCCCGGACGCCGGGCAGGATCCGGCCGCGGGGCCGGACGCGAAGCCGGAAGCCACGTCCGTGAGCCGGGCCGAGGTGGAGGAGCGGCTGCGCGGGGCCCTGCGGTCGGTGCGCAACGCGGCCGTGGCGGCGAAGGCCAAGTCGGCGTCCATGTCGAGACCCTCGGCGGCGTCGTCGGAGCCCGGGCCCGGGGGCGGCGACCCGGCACGGCGGACGACGGGTGTGTCGCTCACCGATGTCGTGCCCCGGCGCACCCTGGTGATCGTGGCCGTGATCGCTGCTCTTGCGGTCCTCGGGGCCGTGCTGGCCTTCGCGCTCAACAACGGCGGTGACAGCGGCAGCAGCGGCAGCGGCAGTCCCAAGGACGGCCAGGCGGCTTCGAGCGGAGCGCAGGCCGGGTCCGGTGACAGCGGCCGGAAGGACACGGGCGAGAAGAGCGGCGAGGGCGGGAAAGACGGGAAAGAGGGCAAGGGGCAGCCGTCGGACGCCCGGGGTGACACGGCCGGCGGTGAGGGGCAGGACAAGGAGCAGAAGCCCAAGGGCGAGCAGCAGAAGCCCGAGGACCAGGGGAAGGGCCAGGGGCTGCCGGAAGGTTTCAAGACGGTGATCAACCGTCAGTTCCACTTCTCCATGGGCATGCCCGAGGACTGGAAACTCACCGGCATCGCGGGCCGGAACTCGGGTGGGATCTTCAGCAAGTCGGGCGGCTTCCCGCGCATCCAGATCGACTACAGCCCGGAGCCGGGCACGGACGCCGCTGCCGCGTGGAGGAGTCTGGAGCCCGCCGTACGCAGCCAGTCCACCGGCTACCGGCTGCTGGGGATCAAGGAAGTCGACTACCGCGGCTACCCGACCGTGGCGGACTGGTCCTTCGAGCGGAAACAGGACGGCCGTCAGGTGCGCGTGCTGAACCGGGGCTTCAAGGCGGACAGCGCGCACGGCTATTCGATCATGATCACCTGCCGTAAGGACGCGTGGGACGGCGAGGAGTGCACGAAGGTCCGGGACACCGCCTTCAAGACCTTCCAGCCCAAGGACTGACCGCTCGGCGATCGGGTTGTGCCGTCCGCTCGGCAGGGCCCGGCTCAGGCACGTATCGTGAGTTCCCGCGGACCGTACGCAGCCGTAACGCGCCCGGAAATCGACGGGAATTGACGGTTCGTGGGGCGGCTGTGGGTCCGGCTGTGTGAGGTGTGGGTCGCGCGCTACGGGGAGGCGTCGTGGAGGACTACGCGGGTCGGGTGCTCGCCGACCGCTACCGCCTGCCCCGGCCGCCCTCCGACGCGTACGACCTCGTGGAGGCCCGCGCCTTCGACACGTACAGCGGCCAGGAGGTCCTGGTCCGTCAGATACCGCTGCCGGAGGTCGTCGAGGCCGAGGTCGCGGGCGTGGACGGGCGGTACGGGTCCGCGGCGCCGGGGCGTACGGCCCGGCAGCCCGGCGACCCCACCGTGCGCCGCGCCATCGACGCCGCGACGGCGGCCGCGGCGATCCCCGACCACCCCCGGCTCAGCCAGGTCTTCGACGTCTTCGCCGACGGCGGCAGTCTGTGGGTCGTCAGCGAACTGGTGGCCGCCAGGCCGCTGGCGGCGCTCCTCGCCGAGAAGCCGATGTCCCCGCACCGCGCGGCCGAGGTCGCGGCCGACGTCCTGACGGCCCTCCGGGCCCTGCACACGTACGGGTGGACCCATCGCAACATCACGGCGCGGACCGTCCTGGTCTGCGACGACGGCCGCGCCGTACTCACGGGCCTCGCGGCGGGGGCGGCGGAGGAGGCGCTGTGCGGCTACGACCCGGTGCCGCGGCCGCCGGACCCCGGCCCGGGCTCCTCGGGCCCCTTCGGCCCGGACGGCCCGGACGGCCCTGAGGGCCCTGAGGGCCCTGAGGGCCCTGAGGGCCCTGAGGGCCCTGAGGGCCCGGGCTCGGGCGGCCCGGACGACGGCGCCCCCGGCCCCGGCCCGGGCGGTGC